>JAWXTS010000027.1:0-19773 GCA_044433305.1 Rikenellaceae bacterium
TGTTGTGTTGAGCGTCGAGCAGGGTCAAGACCTGTCTGAGTTTGTGCAGGCAGGGCGTTCGGGCTTTGGGCGTGGTGGCATGATAACCAAGTATCGAATATCGCAGAAGGTTGCTGACGAGGGAGTCGAGGTTATTATTGCCAATGGCTGCCGCGACAATATTCTGATAGAGCTACTTAAAGCTCATAGCGATGTTGTTTGCACTCGCTTTAGGGCTTCGGAGCGCATCTCAGGCGTCAAGAAGTGGATAGCCCACAGTGAGAGTTTTACCAAGGGCGAGATACATATAAATAAAGGTGCTGTCGATGCCTTGCTTGAGAATAGTGCTGTGAGCCTGCTTGCCGTGGGCGTCATAGATGTCAGGGGCGAGTTTGAGAGGGACGATATTGTTAAGGTCATAGGGCCTGATGGAGTTCAGATAGGAGTTGGCAGGGTCGGTTGCTCTAGCGCAAAAGCCAGAGAGGACATAGGCAAAAAGGCCATCAAACCATTTATACATTACGACTACTTATACATAGACTGATTATGGCAATTATAGATTTATTAAAAGGTGCGGCTGAGGCCTCACGCGAGATGGCTCTGGTTTCAGTAGATACCATTAATACCGTTATTCTGGCCGTGGCCGACAGAACGCTAGAGACTAAAGAGCAGATACTTTCTGCCAATGCCAAGGACTTGGCGAAAAAAGATATAAACGACCCTATGCATGATAGGCTTAAGTTGACCTCGGAGCGTATAGATGCCATTGTTGCCGATATGCGTAATGTGGTTGGTCTGCCAGCACCGCAGGGTAGGGTGCTCAATAGCTTTGTTCGCGATAATGGCATGAAGATTTCTAAGGTGGCAGTTCCCTTTGGTGTTATAGGTGTCATTTATGAGGCTCGACCAAACGTGAGCTTTGATTTGTTCTCGCTGTGTTTCAAGTCGGGTAACGCTTGTTTGCTCAAGGGTGGAAGCGATGCCCATAACTCAAATACTCAGATAGTATCTATAATAAGAGATGTCTTGCAAGAGCAGGGCATAAACCCTAATGTGGTTACTCTGCTGCCCGCTCAGCGCGAAGCCACTTCAGAGATGTTGGAGGCTGTGGACTATGTCGATGTTATCATCCCGCGTGGAAGCCGCTCGTTGATAGAGTTTGTACGCGACAACTCGCGCGTGCCAGTGATAGAAACAGGTGCAGGTATATGTCACACTTACTTTGACAAGGATGGCGATATTGAGATTGGTGCTGCCGTAATCAATAATGCCAAGACACGTCGCGTGAGCGTGTGTAATGCTCTCGACTGCCTTATTATTAATAGTGAGAGGCTGTCTGACTTGCCACGCTTGTGTGAGAAGCTGGCCCAGTCAAATGTGGTTATCTATGCCGATGAGCGTGCTTATGCTGCGCTTGCAGGACACTATGACCAGAGCCTGCTGAAACAATCAGATGATAGCAGCTATGGCACAGAGTTCTTGTCATATGCCATGTCTATAAAGACTGTTTACAGCCTAGCTCAGGCTGTAAACCACATAACACAATACTCGTCTAAGCATAGCGAGGCCATAGTGTCTGAGAATAAAGACGCGCTACACCTATTTAATATGTCTGTTGATGCGGCGTGCGTTTACAATAATCTGCCTACCTCGTTTACCGATGGTGCGCAGTTCGGTTTTGGTGCCGAAGTAGGTATCAGCACCCAAAAGCTACATGCTCGTGGCCCTATGGCATTGCCCGAACTTACCAGCTATAAGTATATCATAGAGGGTGAGGGTCAGATAAGACCTTAGTTTATTTGTTATAAGAGTATTAAATAATACATTTTTTCATTTTTTTGTTGCAAAAAATTTGGAAGTTAAAAATTATATCCCTACATTTGTAGTGGATATAAAATTGTAATGATTACAACTTTGGTTTTAATTAAATTTTAGGTGATACTTTTAGAATGAAACAAGCAGCTTACGATAGACTAAATGAATGTGGAATAAGGGCCTCGGTTCAAAGGGTTGAGATTATGAATTACATGCTCGATAACCTTACGCACCCCGACTCAGATAAGATATATTCGGCTCTGTCTAAAACGATGCCAACACTTTCTAAGACCACAGTATATAATACACTAAAGCTTTTTGCACAGAAAGGGGCTGTCACAATGCTAGATATAGACAGCACGATGTTGCATTTTGATGCAGACACTACGCCCCACGCTCACTTCTTTTGCAAAGAGTGTAACAAGATTTATGATTTGCCACTGACGGTGGATTTAACTTCCTCTTGCAGCGAGCATCAAATAGACGAAGCTTTGCTATATTATAAAGGTATATGCAAAGAATGTAAATAGAGATAAAAACAAGGTTCACTTAACAAAATACAACAATAACAATAGTAAAAACTTAAAGAAATGGAAAAGAAATTTATTTGCACAGTATGTGGATATATCCACGAAGGAGACGCAGCACCAGAGCAATGCCCACTATGTAAAGTAGGAGCAGACAAATTTAAAGAAGTAGTTGAGACTGAGGGCGAATTGACATGGGCTGATGAGCACGTTCTAGGTGTAGCTAAAGGTTGTGATAAAGAGATTTGGGACGGACTTCAAGCTCACTTCGCAGGTGAGTGTACAGAGGTTGGTATGTACCTAGCAATGAGCCGTCAGGCGGACCGCGATGGTTACCCAGAGGTTGCAGACGCTTTCCGTCGTTACGCTTTTGAGGAGGCAGATCACGCAGCACGCTTTGCTGAGCTTATCGGCGAGGTTGTTTGGGATACTGAGACAAACTTGAAAAAACGTATGGAGGCTGAGGCTGGTGCATGCGAGGACAAAAAACGTATCGCTACACTTGCAAAACAACAAAACCTAGATGCTATCCACGACACAGTACACGAAATGTGTAAAGACGAGGCTCGTCACGGACGCGGTTTTGAGTCTTTGTACAAAAGATATTTCGCAAACAAAAAGTAGTTTTAGAGAGTAGTATTATTTTTTGAGGGCATCCTTTCGGGGGTGCCCTTTTGTTTTGTCAGGATTTGCTTTGTTTCCGTAAATAAAATAGTAACTTTGGTAGATAATTAGATTAGATTATGGATTTACGTTTAGATTCACATATAGCACACCTATATAAAAGTAAGTCACAGCAGATTCGTGTTATGACAGAGGACTGGGTGGTAAAAAATATATATTGTCCAATTTGTGGAACTAGGTTATTGAGTTCATTTGGAAACAATATGCCTGTGGCTGATTTTTATTGTGCCGACTGTAACGAACAGTATGAACTGAAAAGTAAGTCGAGCAAGAGTGGGGTGATGGGGCGTAAGATTACTGATGGAGCTTATGCTACTATGATTGAGCGTATCTCTTCGTTGGATAATCCGAATTTTATGTTTTTGACATATAATGAATACATGGTGTCAAATTTAGTGTTGGTGCCTAAATACTTCTTTATACCTACGATTATTGAACAGCGTAAGCCGCTAGCTAGTACGGCAAAGCGTGCTGGTTGGGTGGGTTGCAATATCAATCTTGGTGCTATTCCTGATAGTGGCAAGATATTTATCATAAAGCAAGGAGAAAAGATACAGAGAAATATTATTGAACAGAATTATTTACGTACACAATCTCTGATAACTAATAATATTGATAGTAGGGGCTGGATGTTAGATGTTCTTGCATGTGTTGAACGAGTGCCCACTAGGAGTTTTTGCCTAAATGATATATATAATTTTGAGAATGAATTGCAGCTCAAACATCCATCAAATAATTTTGTTAGAGATAAAATAAGGCAACAACTACAAGTTCTTAGGGATAAAGGATTTGTGGAGTTTACTAGCCGCGGTAATTATAAAAAAATTTAATATATGTACGTTTTGGGCGTGAATTGCAAAAAGTTTGCGTTTTTTGTTGGTAAATTTGGTTAGTAGTTAAATTTTTATTAATTTTACAATTAATTTACGTGTAATTTGTAAATGAATATAATAAGACTGTTTAATTAGAATAAATACTAACTCCCAAAACTTATTTTTATGAAAAAAAGATTACTATTTCTATCAGCAGCTTGCTTGGCTATCTTCTCTTGCGCAGAGCCTGCTCAAGAAGGCTTCTCAGCAGCTATGGAGACTGAGGCAATCTCAGAAGTATGCGATGCTGTAACATCATGGCAAATCGCTCACCACGGTGAATTCCCTCGCTCGACTGGTGACTGGACTAACGGTGCTTTCTACAAAGGTATCACTGAGTGGTCTAAAGTAAGCGGTCAAGACACTTACTATCCTTTCTTGATTAACATCGGTGAGAAAGACAACTGGGACCTTCTAGGTCGTATCTATCACGCTGATGACGTTTGCGTAGGTCAAATGTATTTCGACTTGTTTGAGCGTGACGGTGACGCTAACAAAGTTGCTAAAGTTTACGAGCGTCTAGATTACATCACTGCTAACTACCCTCAATCACCTCTTCAAAAAGATGATGAGCTAGGTAAAAATGAGCGTTGGTCTTGGTGTGATGCCCTATTTATGGCTCCTCCAGTTTACGCTACTGCTTACCGCCTAACAGGTGAGAAAAAATACCTAGATTTCTTGAACTTCGAGTATGGTGTATGTACTGACTCTCTATACAACAAAGAGTACAAATTGTTCTACCGTGACAACATGCGTATCAACCTTGTTGAGGCTAATGGTACTAAACAATTCTGGGCTCGCGGTTGCGGCTGGGTATTCGGTGGTCTACCTCTAGTTATCGATAACCTTCCAGCTGACGAACCATCTCGTCAATACTACATCGATTTGTTCAAAGATATGGCACAAGGTGTTCTTGCTACTCAAGACGCTCAAGGTGCTTGGCACGCAAGTCTTCTTGACCCAGATTCTTACCCAACTCCAGAGAACAGTGCTTCTGGTTTCTTCTGCTATGGTTTCGCTTGGGGTATCCGCAACGGTTACCTAGATCCAGCAGTTTACGAAGAGCCAATGACTAGAGCTTGGACTTCTCTTGTAAGCGCAGTTAGCACAGAGGGTAAACTAGGTTTCATCCAACCTATCGGTGCTGCTCCAGCTGAGGTAACAAAAGAGTCTAACCACGTTTATGGTGTTGGTTCTTTCTTGTTGGCAGGTGCTGAGCTTTACAGACTTGCTTCTGCAAAATAATTGAAATAAATATTCTGGTGTAGCTTTAGGGTTACACCAGTTACAATAAAAAAGGTTGTGCAAATCATATTGCACAACCTTTTTTGTATCTATAAGTATCTGTGGGGATGGGGCAGCGGAACGGGACTATTTGTATTCTTTGATTATTGAAGGGTTGTTGTTTGCTCTAACAACGTTCTCGGCTAGGGCGGTCATCTCGTCTTCGCCAGCCATGATGATTACGGGAGCGATAAATTCTACCATGCGTGTAATATAGTCGCAAGTCATTTGTCCATATGCTACACCTCCAGTGATGATAATAGCGTCTACTTCGCCACACAATACTGCAGCCATAGCACCTATGCTCTTGGCAACATTGTAAGCCATGGCATCCATAAGTAAGGTGTATTCTGGGTGGCCTCCTAGTGCCTCCTCGCGTATGCTGCGCGTGTCATTCGATCCGACATGAGCCATGAATCCACCATGTCCACATAGCATCTTCTCCACTTCCTGCTGAGTGTATTCTCCGCTAAAGCACATGCGAACCAAATCGCCTGAAGGTAACGATCCTGCACGCTCGGGTGAGAAAGGACCTTCGCCATCTAGGGCATTGTTTACATCAATAATGCGGCCTTTCTTGTGGGCACCGATAGATACACCACCTCCCAAATGTGCCACGATGATGTTCATATCTTCGTACTTGCGAGCTACCGTGTCTGCGTGACGATGAGCCACGGCCTTTTGGTTTAGTGCGTGAAATATAGCCTTGCGTTGGAGCTGTGGCAGTCCTGTTATGCGAGCTACGTCTTGCATCTCGTCAACAACAACTGGGTCGGCTATATATGCTGGAATATCTGTATTTTTGATTTTGCTTACTTTGCTAGCAATCTGGCTGGCGATTAGTCCTCCGAGGTTTGAGGCGTGCATCTGTGGTGAGGTCCTAAGGTCCTCTTTGAGTTGTTCGTTGACCAAATAAATGCCTGAATCTATGGGCTTGATTATTCCACCGCGACCTATTACTGCATCTATATCATTGAGAGTGTAGCCTTGGTTGTTGATGGTGTCGATAACGCTCTTTTTACGAAAGTCAAACTGTTCTATCACATTAGAGAAATCTTTCAGCTCATCTTCGCTATATCGAATAGTCTTCTCTACTAGCTGCTCTAGATCGTCGTATAGGGCTATCTTTGTAGATGTAGACCCTGGGTTTATAACAAGTATTTTCATAAAATCTGTATTTGATTATTTGGTTGTCTTATGTGGTGGACATGAAGATGAAAATCTTATGACTTGCCCCACAAGCTCAGCCCATTTAGTTATATATGTTTCTACAAATATAACTAAATACTGTGCTAAACACAATTATATTTTTCGCTTAGTTACGATGTTCAAACTAGTAATATAGCTGGTTTCTCTGTCAAACTAATATTCGTTTGTATTGATAGTAAAGCTCTTGAGTAGGCTGTCGGGCTTTATGATTTTGTGGGCATTGTCGATGAATGTGTTGTACATACTTCTATTTTGTGCGCTCATGTGCATAGTGTCGCCAATATACTGAGGCAGGGTAGAGTAGTGCTTTTTACCGTTGCGGTAATCTATTAGTACCCAGTGTGGTAGATAGCTAGGATTCTGGTATGTAGTAGGGTGCCCCTTCCATTTAGATAGTTCTATTCTGAAAGACATGCCGCCATCACAGTTTACTTCACGTTGGTTAGATACGAAGTTGCCCATGGAGTAAACCACAATATTTTGTATGTTAGAGAGGCTGTCGCGCTCTATCTCTATGGGTTGAATTACGTGAGGATGGCTTCCGATAACCATGTTGACTCCATTGCTGAGTGCCCATTGTGCCAGCTTCTTCTGTTCATTGTTGGGCGTTGTGTGGTACTCGTAACCCCAGTGCACGATAAGTGCAATGTCCGTTGCGCCACGCCTTTTTGCAGCTCCAATGTCGTGGCTGATTTTAACCGTGTCGATAAGGTTGACTATGGTTTTTGAGGGTATGGGCAGACCATTTGTGCCATAGGTGTAATTCAATAGGGCCAACTTTATACCACCCTTTTGTATTATAGCAATGTTGTTCTTATGATAATCAGCACTGTCCCTATAAACACCTATACGCATAAGCTCTAGACTGTCTATAATCTCTGTGGTGCTAATAATTCCTTTGTAGCCATTGTCGCAAGAATGATTATTTGCGAGGGCCACGATGTCGATGCCAGCATCTTTGAGTGCCGAGGCAACCTGAGTGGGTGCCACAAAGCATGGGTAACCTCTATATGGAGGCGAGGGGGATAATGTTGTCTCTAGATTTATCAATGAGTAGTCCGCTGAGTTAAAGAAGTTTCTCATGTGCTCTAGCGAGCTGTTGTAGTCGTAGCCGCCATCGGCTGTCTGTGCTGCAATAATCTGAGGCAGGTGCTGCATGAAATCACCTGAGAATGTAATCGACAGCTCTGAATAGAACGGTTCGGGATGTAAAAGCTCCTCCCACCACATAAACTCTGTTTGTTTCGCCTCGAGAGCCTGAGCCGAGCAAGAACCTGTCGAGATAAATAAAAAATACCCAAGCCATATAATAATCATGGCTTGGGTGTTTTTTATTGTTGTAGCTACTTTCATCATTGTCGATTTAATCGAGCACTCTATGTAAGTGCTTTAATAAAAGCAGCGAACAGGGTTGCTTATTTATTCAATAGACGGAAAGTGTCTGAAGCGATAACTAGCTCTTCGTTTGTTGTAGCAAGAACAACTTTTACTGTTGAGTCATCAGTTGAAAGAATAGTATCTTTACCGCGAAGACCCTCGTTAAGTTGCTCGTCGATTTTTAGTCCAACGAACTTCAAGTGCTCACATACATATTTACGTAGGTTACTGTCGTTCTCGCCAACACCACCTGTGAAGACGATAGCATCAACGCCACCCATCTCTACCATGTATGAACCAACGAATTTAGTAAGGCGAGCGAAGTACATATCAAGGGCGATGATAGCTCTTGTGTTACCCTCAGCCGCTGCGTTCTCGATGTCACGCATGTCAGAAGAAAGACCTGTGATACCAACTACACCAGATTCAGTGTTGATAATGTCGTTAAGCTCGTCGATAGTAAGGTTGTTTTTCTTAGCTATGAATACAAGAGCACTAGGGTCAACATTACCAGAACGAGTACCCATTACAAGACCGTCTACTGGAGTGAATCCCATAGAAGTATCAACAGAGATACCGTTCTCGATAGCAGTAATAGAAGCACCGTTACCGATGTGGCAAGTGATAATACGAGAGTTATTGAAATCAAGGCCAGTCATCTCGCAAGTTTTCTCAGCTACGAATTTGTGGCTTGTTCCGTGGAAACCATATTTACGTACGTGGTCAACCTCATAATATCTGTAAGGTAGAGCATATAGGTAGTTTACTGGTTTGATAGTTTGGTGGAATGATGTGTCGAAAGTCGCAACCTGAGGCACAGAAGGAAGAGCCGCTGTGATGGCGTCAATACCTTTCATGTGGGCAGGGTTGTGAAGAGGGGCAAGCTCGAAGCAACTCTCGATTTTGCTGATTACGTCAGCGTCTATGATAGCACTATCAGAGAAATACTCACCACCGTGAGCTACACGGTGACCTACGGCACTAATCTTATCTAGAGACTCAATTACACCATGTTCGTCATCAATAAGGTATTCTAGTATTTTGTTAATACCTACCGTGTGATCTGGAAATGGTTGGTTGATTTTAGATTTTGGGTTTTCACCAGCTTGATGTGTCATGATGCCTTCAGCAAGACCAATACGTTCGATTTGGCCTTTAGCAAGCACCTCATTGTCGGTGTTCATGTCGATAAGTTGATACTTAATCGAAGAGCTACCACAGTTCAGAACAAGAATAATCATAGTTAATAGGTTTTTATTGTTTGTCAGCTGCCTGACAAGCAGTTATTGCAATAAGGTTTACGATGTCGTCGATAGAGCAACCACGAGAAAGGTCGTTGATAGGAGCGGCCATACCTTGAAGAACTGGACCGATAGCGTTAGCACCAGCCATGCGTTGAACAAGTTTGTAAGCGATATTACCAACCTCTAGAGTTGGGAACACAAGAACATTGGCTTGACCAGCAATCTCGCTGCCTTTAGCCTTGCTTGCGCCGATAGAAGGGATGATAGCTGCATCAGCTTGAAGCTCACCGTCGATCTGAAGGTCTGGAGCCATCTCTTGAGCTAGACGTGTTGCCTCGACAACTTTGTCAACCATTTCGTGTTTTGCAGAGCCTTTAGTAGAGAAGCTAAGCAGAGCAATCTTAGGTTCGATGCCAGCGATAGAGCGAGCAGTGCGTCCTGTCATAACAGCGATTTGAGCTAGCTCAGCAGCTGTTGGGTTAGGGTGAACAGCACAGTCAGCAAACATCATTAGACCGTCTTGGCCGAAAGCTTTATTAGGAATCTCCATAACGAAAGCACCTGAAACCACGCTAACGCCTGGAAGTGTTTTTACGTATTGGAAAGCTGGACGTAGCACATCACCAGTAGCGTTTAGAGCACCAGCAACCTCACCATCAACGTCACCTGCTTTGACCATCAAAGCACCTAGGTAAAGAGGGTCAACGATAAGCTGTTCTGCTTTCTCGCGAGTAAGACCTTTTGCACCGCGAAGCTCAAGCATAAGCTCGACGTAAGCATCTTTCTTAGGGTTGTTGTTTGGATCAACAATCTCAAACTCATCGATGTTATCAACCTCAAGTTTGGCTGCTTGAGCTTTGATGACTTCTGGATTGCCGATAAGTACTGGTCTTGCAAAGCCTTCTTTAAGGACAATGCTTGCTGCTTTCAAGTTGCGCTCCTCTTCAGCCTCTGGAAGCACAATACGCATGATTTTTTTTGCTGCTTTAGCTTTAAAGCTTTCAATAAATTCCATGATTATTATTTATGTAAGTTAGTTGCTAATATTGATTCAAAGATTTCATTTGGTTGTACCAAAAACCCAATCTCTGTTACAAAGATACATTTTTGATTTAATAAAAGAAAGTTTTTTGTTGTTATAATAATCACAATGTAAGTTTATATCCAACACCTTTTATTGTTGATATAAGCTCGTCATTTAACTTCTCTCTAATCTTTCTAATATGTACGTCTATGGTGCGTCCTCCTACGATAACTTCCGAGCCCCATACGGTTGCAAAAATCTCATCACGTGTAAATACCTTGTCTGGTTTTGAATGTAGCAGAGCTAGTAGTTCAAATTCTTTGCGCGGGAATACGATTTCTTCACCTTTATACTTGACTAGGTAGCGTTCGCGGTCTATTTCTAGCCCTAGCTCATCGGCCTGAGATTGCTCTGGGATGCGCTTAAGCAGAGCTTTGACTCTACTCTTAAGCAGGTTCATACGTATAGGTTTAGCTATGTAGTCATCTGCGCCCATGTCAAATCCTTCCATCTGAGAGTGCTCCTCGCCTCGTGCAGAAAGAAAAGTTATAATGGTATCAGAAAGGCTAGGGTTGCTGCGTATTTTTTTGCAAGTTTCAAAGCCATCCATCTCTGGCATCATAACGTCTAGAATTATCAGGTGTGGCTCAAATTCTATTGCTTTTTGATATCCCTCGACACCATTCTGAGCTGTTGCTACTTCGTAACCTTCTTTACTGAGGTTGTACTCAATAATTTCGACGATGTCTGGCTCGTCATCGACCAATAATATTCGGTAGCTCATGGTATTTTAATGTTAAATGTTTGATACAAATATACACAATAATTTTAAACATGCCTATTATGGTTGTGATATTATTAAAAATCTCTTACATTTGTGGTTTAGAATGGTTTTTAACCGACAAAATTTATGAAGATGACAGCTGAAACAAGTACTGTACCTGTTGTAGGTAAGAAAGTTGACAATGATATTGTCGACGAGATTGTCGATAAGACAACTCAGATTGACTTTTCTGAGGAAGAGGCAAATCTTGCTGCATCAGATCCCTCTCTAGACATGGGTGAAAAGGTAGCCGAGGAAGAAGCTTCCTTGGATGATGCAACCACCGTTACTGCTATGACTGATTTTTCAGGCAAGAGCAAACAAGAATTAGTAGACATTTTGACTGATTTACTTCAAAATCGAAGTATTCAATCATTGCGTAGTGATGTCGAGGCCGTGAAGGTGGCCTTCTACAAAGTACATCGCGCCGAAATCGAAGCTCAGAAAAAGAGCTTTGTTGAGGCAGGTGGGCTATTAGAAGAGTTTGCTCCCGAGAGCGACCAGACCGAGCAGCGACTTAAAGAACTGTTTGTGGTGTATAGAACCAAGCGCGACGAGTTCTTGGCTATGCTAGAGGGTGACAAGGAGAAAAACTACCAGAGCAAGCTGGCTATCATCGAAGAACTCAAAGAGCTGCTTACAAGTAGCGAAACAGTGAATCATACATTTAATCAGTTCCGCGAGCTACAAACTCGTTGGAGAGAGATTGGTTCGGTTCCTGCATCAACGGTTAAGGACTTGTGGGAAACATACAACCTGCATGTAGAGAACTTTTATAGTTTCATAAAGATAAATAAGGAACTTAGAGACTTAGACTTGAAGAAAAACTATGAGCTTAAGAACTCATTGTGCGAGCAGGCCGAGGCTCTGATTCTAGAAACTTCTGTTATTGACTCGTTCCGCAAATTACAAAAACTACACGATCAGTGGCGTGAGACAGGTCCCGTGGCTATGGAGCTTAAAGAGCAACTATGGAGCCGTTTCCGCGAGGCAAGCACGCAAGTCAACAAGCGTCATCAAGACTACTTCGATAATATAAAAGTAGAACAAACAGCAAACCTTACTCTAAAGGAGGAACTTTGTGTTAAGACCGAAGAACTTTGTTCTCGTGTTATGACCACACGCAAAGAGTGGTTGAAGGCTTCTGAACAACTTATCGAGATACAGAAAGTGTGGAAGACAATAGGTTTTGCTCCAAAGAAAGACAATGCCAAGATATACGAGCGTTTTCGTGCGGCATGCGACAAGTTCTTTGAGCTTAAGCGTGAGTTCTACCTACGCATAAAATCTGAGATGGATCACAATCTTGAGCTTAAGAATGAGATTTGTGCCCTAGCAGAATCTATGAAGGATAGCACCGACTGGAAGAAAACCACAGACGAGCTTATCGCCCTTCAGAAGAAGTGGAAAGAGATAACAGGTCCTGTGCCACGTCGTTTCTCAGATCAGGTGTGGAAGCGTTTCCGCGCTGCGTGCGACTATTTCTTTGAGTGTAAGAGCAAGCACTTCTCTGGTGTAGAGCAGGAGCATACGGCCAACCTAGAGAAAAAACAGGCACTGTTGAGCGAGATATCTACATTTATAGAATCTGGCGAGCAGATTACTTTCGATGTGGTTAAGGCTTTCCAACGCCGCTGGACAGAGATAGGTTTCGTACCTATTAAACAAAAGGACAGCGTTGCAGAGCAGTATCGCAAGCTTATCGATAAGCTGTTTGCTACCTTGCGCAGTGGTGACCGTAACCGTGGCATGGAGAAATTCAAGGATAGAGTATCTACAATGCAGAACAATGGCGGTAAGGGAGTGCGCTATGAGAAGGAACGCCTTATGACCAAGTTGAAGCAACTAGAAACAGAGGTATCTGTGCTTGAGAATAACATAGGATTCTTTTCTCAGTCTAAAGGTGCTGAGTCTATGATTGAGAGTGTTAAGAATAAAATTGCTAAGACACGTGAGCAGATGAAACTCGTTAGCGATAAGTTGGCTATTTTAAATTCACAAGAGGCATAAACAAAATTAAATAAAGAGAATAAAACAAACTAACATGTTCGTAAATTCAAAAAAAACAAAATATATCTTTGTTACTGGAGGTGTTGCCTCGTCGCTGGGCAAGGGAATCATCTCGGCCTCGGTAGCAAAACTATTGCAGGCACGTGGTTACAAAGTTACCATCCAAAAACTGGACCCATATATTAATGTGGACCCAGGTACGCTTAATCCTTATGAGCATGGAGAATGCTATGTTACTGAGGATGGCGCGGAGACTGACCTAGATCTTGGTCACTACGAACGCTTTATAGACATACCTACGGGCAAAACAAACAATGTCACAACAGGTAAAATCTATCAGAGCGTTATTGACAAGGAGCGTCGCGGTGAGTTCTTGGGCAAGACCGTGCAGGTTATCCCTCATATCACAGACGAGATTAAACGTCGTATAATGCTTGTTGCCGCAAAAGAAGAATACGACATTGTTATTACAGAGATAGGTGGTACGGTGGGTGATATCGAGTCTTTGCCTTATATTGAGACTGTTCGTCAGTTGCGTTATGAGTTGGGCTATCACAACACACTTATAGTGCACCTTACCCTTATACCTTATATGGCTGCTTCAGGTGAGCTGAAGACCAAGCCTACTCAGCACTCTGTTAAACAGATGCTTGAAAATGGCCTTCAGCCTGACGTGCTAGTACTACGTACCGAGAAACCACTTAACGCCGATATTCGTCGTAAGGTGGCTTTGTTCTGTAATGTGGATGCCGAGGCCGTGGTTCAGTCTATTGACGTGCCAACAATATATGAGGTTCCTTTGGTTATGCACGAGCAGAACTTGGATAATGTAGTTCTCAAAAAGTTGGACTTGCCATCAGAGACTACCCCTAACCTAGAAGAGTGGAAAGACTTTGTGAGCAAGGTCAAATCACCAAGTGGCGGTAATATAAACATTGCCCTTGTTGGTAAGTATACCGAGCTTCCAGATGCCTACAAGTCTATCGTTGAGTCGTTTGTGCACGCAGGTGCTGTTAATGACGTTAAGGTCAAATTGCAGTACTTCAATTCAGAGAAGATTACTCAAGAGAATATTGCAGAGCAGCTTGAGGGAATGTGCGGAATACTTGTGGCTCCAGGCTTTGGTCACCGTGGTATCGAGGGTAAGATAATCGCTTGCCGCTATGCACGTGAGAACAAGATTCCTTTCTTCGGAATATGTCTTGGTATGCAGTGCTCGGTTATCGAGTTTGCGCGTAACGTGGTGGGTCTTGCAGATGCAGACTCTAGCGAGATGTGCCGTACAGATAATCCAGTAATCGACCTTATGGAAGAGCAAAAAGGTATCACTGAAAAAGGCGGTACTATGCGTTTGGGAGCTTACCCTTGTAGATTACAAAATGGTAGTAAAGCTCGCGATGCTTATGGTTGCGAGTATATTTGTGAGCGTCACCGTCACCGCTATGAGTTCAACAACAAATATACATCAGACTTTGAGTCTAATGGTATGAAGCTAGTCGGTGTCAACCCAACCACTAACCTTGTTGAGATTGTTGAGGTTGAGGACCACCCATGGTATGTAGGTGTTCAGTATCACCCAGAGTACAGCAGTACAGCCATGCGCCCACATCCACTATTTGTATCATTTGTAAAGGCTGCAATGGCTTATTGCGAGGCTAAAGAATAACCAACTTAAATTTAGAAGATTTTTCAATAATTAAAACAATCTATGGATAAACAATCGATAGCAGGATTGATTATTATCGGAGCCATATTGTTTGGCTTTACATGGTATAATAGTCAAGAACAAGCAAAATATCAGGATCAACTAGCTCAACAACAAGCAAAGCAAGAGCTTGTAGCACCTGAAAACAATAACTCTGAGGAGGCAGTATCTTATGACTCTGCACCAGTAAACAATCAACAACCAGCCTCCAGCGGTCTAAGTGGTGAGCTAGTTGCTGCAAGACAAGCCCAAGAATCATTCTATACCGTAGAGAACGATTTGATGGTTGTTACATTTTCTTCTAAGGGTGGTCGCGTAGCATCTGTACGCCTAAAAGACTATAATACCTATAAGGGAACACCAGTCGAGCTATTCGACCAGTCGACATCACGTTTTGATTTGCAGTTCTACTTGAATCGTGAGTTTGGCACTTATAGCATCAACACCTCTGACTATAACTTTATTCCCTCAACCGCAGCCCCTGTGGTTGTGTCGAGCAGCGACTATGAGTTCTCAATGCGCTTGATGGTAGATAGTGTATCTTATCTAGAGTATGTGTATACCATACAACCAGACAACTATATGGTTGATATGAGCGTTAGCTTTGCTGGGCTTAAGGGTCTTGTAGCTACTAACCAAAGCGACATGATTGTCGATTGGAGCAATACAAGCTACCAGAACGAAAAGGGATTTGACAACGAGAACAGATATACCACTGTTGCATATAAATACCCTAACGAGAACTCTATTGAGGAGCTTTCTATGTCTACCGAGACTAAGAATGAGCAGATAAATACTAAGGTGGAGTGGGTGGCATTCAAACAGCAGTTCTTCTCTTCTATTATGGTTGCAGGTGACAACTTCACTAATGGCTCTGTTGGTTACTCTACATTTAATGCAGAGGATAACTTTATCAAACGTTTCTCGTCTAAGATGTCTTTGGCATATAATGAGAGTGTAGACAACTATGATTTGAGCTTCTACTTTGGCCCTAACAAATACTCTACCCTTAAGAAATATAACAGAAGATTCCAAGAGATTGTTCCTTTGGGTGGTTGGGTAATAGGTTGGGTTAATCAACTTATCGTTATCCCTGTGTTCGACACACTAGAGAAACATATTGCCAACTATGGTATTATCATCTTGTTGCTTACTATCTTCATCAAACTTTTGATTGCCCCTCTTACTTACAAGTCTTACCTTTCGACTGCTAAGATGCGCCTATTGAAACCAGAGATGGATAAAATCAATGAGAAGTATCCAAATCAGGCTGACGCTATGAAGAAACAACAGGCAACAATGGACCTATATAAGAAGTCGGGTGTAAGCCCTATGGGTGGCTGCCTTCCTATGCTGATTCAGTTCCCTATCTTGATTGCCATGTTCCGCTTCTTCCCAGCTTCTATCGAGCTTCGTGGAGAGCCTTTCTTGTGGGCCGATGACTTGTCGTCGTATGATAGCATTCTGAACCTGCCATTTACCATACCTTTCTATGGCTCGCATGTAAGTTTGTTTACGCTTCTTATGGCAGCGGCACTCTATGTTTCGTCTAAAATAAACTACAATCAGACAGCTTCTACCGCGCCACAAATGGCTGGCATGAAATTTATGATGCTATACATGATGCCTGCAATGATGGTTGTGTGGTTCAATAACTACTCTAGTGGTTTGAGCTACTACTACTTCTTGAGCAGCTTGTTTACCATAGGTCAGACTTATGCCTTCCGCTATGCCGTGAGCGATACTAAGTTGCATGCTACAATGCAAGCTAATGCCGCTAAGCCACGCGCACCAAAGAAGAAATCTGCTTGGCAACAGCGTTACGAAGATATGGTTCGCCAGCAACAGTTACAGCAACAACAAAAGAATAAGAAATAGGCTTTAGGCCATAAAATAAAAAATATGAAAAAACTAATTTTGATTGCTGCGGTGGCTATCCTAGCTATGAGCTGCAATAGTACAAAGTACACTATCAAGGGTAGTATCGACGGCTTGACAGGTCCAGTGATGTTGATGAATCCTGCCGATAACTCTGGCATTGCCACTACTGATGCTACTGAGCTTGGCGCATTCTCTTTTGAGGGTGAGGTAGAAAAACCTCAGCTTGTTGTTATGAGTGCTCAGGGCATAGGTCTTAATACAATAATGATTCTTGAACCGGGAAATATCGTTGTTGCCGTAGATACAGTTAAAGGACTTACTATCACAGGTACAAAATTGAACGATAGACTTGCTGCTGTAAATAGCTCGGTTTACGATCTTCGTACCAATCCAGAGGCTACTCAGGACGACTTGAAGAATCTTCTTATTGAGCAAACAAAACTAAATAGTGATAATGTCCTAGGTGTATTCTTCTTCTTGAACATCTACTCAGGTCTTACTACTGAGGAGGCAGAGCAGATGGTTGTAGGTTTCTCACCAGAGTTGCAAGAGACAGAGGAGATTGTTAGCGTTAAAGAGGAGATTGCAAAAGCTAAGAGAACAAGCGTTGGCGAGCAATTTGTACCAGTATCTGAGCTTGATGCTCAGGGTGAGGCTATCGCCTTGGCAGATGTTGTAGCTAAGAACAAATATACTCTAGTTGATTTCTGGGCTAGCTGGTGTACTCCTTGCATGATGGAGGTTCCTTTCCTTGTTGAGGCTTATGCTACTTACAACAAAGCTGGTTTCGAGATTTACGGTATCTCTGTTGACCAAGACAAGGCTGCATGGACTAAAGCTGTTGAGGACAACAAAATGAACTGGATACAGGTTAATGGTACAGATGCTGCTAATGAGTATGCTGTTCAGACTATCCCAACAAACTATTTGATTGACCAATCAGGTAAGATTGTCGCTAAGAATCTTCGTGGCGACGAGGTTGTTGAGAAGCTAAAAGAACTTATGCAGTAGTACTGCAAGTCATAACAACATAAGAGGATGACTAATAAGCACTCATCTGCTGCCTTACTAGATTTAGAGTTCTGTCCTCACATACTAAAAGTATGTTGCGGAGAACTAAAAATCAGAGCGTTGCAGCTAAGTACTTATTAAACATCCTTACTAAATAAGAGAAGGGAATGACCAACAAGTAATACTATGGTCATTCCCTTCTCTTATTTATTTAGCACTCTAGGCTTGTTATTTCTTAGCGTCGATAACTTCGCATAGACGACCAAAAATCTCGTCTATTGAGCCTACGCCATTAACGGCGAAGTGTTTGTCTTGAGCTTTGTAGAAGTTAGCTACAACGGCTGTTTGAGCGTTGTAAACGCTGATGCGGTTCTCGATAACCTCTTGGTTGCTGTCGTCTGCTCTGCCGCTGTCTTTGCCACGAAGCAAAAGGCGTTTTACTAGTTCGTCAGCAGGAACCTCAAGCTCTAGCATAGCTGTTACTGGAGTGCCCTTAGCCTCAAGCATCTTGTCGAAAGCCTCGGCCTGAGCTGTTGTGCGTGGGAAACCATCGAAGATGTTACCTGCACAGTCCTGAAGGTTTGATAGGTACTCAGCGATGATGTTTATCACAAGCTCGTCTGGAGCTAGTTGGCCACTCTCTGTGTAGCTTTGAGCTTGTTTGCCTAGGTCAGAACCTTTTTTGATTTCTGAGCGGATAGCGTCGCCCGTAGAGATGTGGTTGAAGTTGTATTTCTCGATTAGTTTTTCGGCTTGAGTGCCTTTGCCAGCTCCAGGAGGGCCAAATAATACAAGGTTAAACATTTTTCAAATATATTGGTTAATTAATTTTTGAATTACAAATTTACAAGATTATTTTTGTTCGCCCAAAAATAACGTATCTTTGTGTCGATTAATAGCAAAAAATATGAAAACAGAAAAACATACCCCCATTTCATCGTTAGGTGAGTTTAAGCTTATAGACAAACTTACTCAGCCATTTGAGTCTTCTGTTGCCTCGACAGTTAAGGCTGTGGGCGACGATGCCGCGATTATTGATTGTGGTGATAAATACATGGTTCTTTCAACCGACTTAATGCTGGAGGGTATACATTTCGACTTGACATACTTCCCTTTGAAGCACCTAGGTTTCAAGGCTGTTGTGGTTGCCATTTCGGATATATGTGCTATGAATGCTCGTGCCAGTCAGCTTACGGTTTCTTTGGGCTTGTCATCTAAGATTTCGGTTGAGATGCTGGAAGAGCTTTACGAGGGTATAAATCTAGCTTGTAAGGCCTACGGTGTTGACTTGGTTGGTGGAGACACCTCGGCATCTGTAAACGGTCTGACTATATCGTTGACGGCTGTGGGCTTCGCGGATAAAGATAAGGTTGTTTACCGTAGTGGAGCCAAGGAGAATGACTTGATTTGCGTGTCGGGCAATCTTGGTGCTGCCTACATGGGACTTAGATTGTTGGAGCGCGAGAAGAGAGTTTTGACCGATGTAGATGATAAGCAGCCTAAGTTCGAGGGGTACAAATATCTGTTGCAGAAACAGCTGCGCCCAGAGGCGCGCGTAGATGTTGTGGACGAGATGGCCAGCATGAATGTTGTTCCTACATCTATGATTGATGTTTCGGATGGCTTGGCTTTTGATTTGCGTCATATATGTAGTGCATCTAATGTTGGTGCGCGCATCTATCTAGATCGCCTGCCTATCGCTCAGGAAGTATATAACCTTTGCGAGGAGCTGCATAACGACCCTGTTACGGCAGTGTTTAATGGTGGTGATGAGTACGAGCTACTATTTACCTTGCCGCTTGAAAAGCAGGAGGTAGCCATAGCCTTGGGAGCTGATATTATAGGTCATATCACTGCTGAGCAAACGGGTGTGGCTCTTGTAACCCCAGACGGAGGTGAGATTTCACTAGAGCACTAGCATCCCATCCCCTCAAGTATATAAAAATAATAAGCACGCGGTCCATTTGGGCTGCGTGCTTTGTTTTATTTGGGCGCGTAAGTGCGTTTTACTCGCGGATTATCGAGATGGTACTGTCGAGTCCTAGCTTGATTATTGATGAGGCCTTGCGTGTTGGGCGGCCCTCAAATTCGGGACTTATTATAAGGTCAACGCCATCGGTAATATCTTTGCTTATCTCCTTGGCACTTAATGGTGCTGCTTTGCCAGAGATGTTGGCCGAAGTTGAAACGATAGGCTTTCTGAACTTACGTAGTAGCTTGTTGCAGAATTCGTGCTTAGGGATGCGCACACCAAGAGTTCCCTCGTCGGGTATAAGGTTGTCGGCCACACCACAGCCACCATCAAGAATCAGAGTCAACGGCTTGTCC
>JAWXTS010000028.1:0-18297 GCA_044433305.1 Rikenellaceae bacterium
CCTTCTGACGCCAAGCAACCTCCTCTGGCAACATATCCTCAAAAGCCTTACGTAGTATCCATTTTTCCATACGGCCATTCTTAGCCATCTTCTCCTCTGGATTTAGACGCATGGCAACATCCATAAACTCCTTGTCTAGGAAAGGTACACGACCCTCAACACCCCACGCTGCTAGAGCCTTGTTAGCTCTTAGACAGTCATAAAGATGCAACTTACCAATCTTACGTATAGTCTCCTCATGGAAAGCCTGTGCATTTGGTGCTTTATGGAAGTAAAGGTAGCCTCCAAATATTTCGTCTGCACCCTCACCCGAAAGAACCATCTTGATACCCATAGACTTAATGACACGAGCCAAAAGATACATAGGAGTAGAAGCACGCACTGTTGTAACATCGTATGTTTCAAGATAATATATAACATCATTGATGGCATCCAAACCTTCTTGTACGGTATAGTGAACCTCGTGGTGAACAGTGTTGATATGGTCGGCAACCTTACGCGCTGCAACCAAATCAGGAGCACCCTTAAGACCAACGGCAAAAGAGTGTAGCTGAGGCCACCATGCGGCATCCTTGCTGTCAGACTCTACGCGATGCTCAGAATATTCCTTAGCAATGGCAGAGATGATAGAAGAATCCAAACCTCCAGACAACAACACACCGTAAGGAACGTCTGACATAAGCTGGCGTTTAACCGATGCTTTCAGCGCATCACGCAACTCTTGCACATCAGCCTTATTGTCCTTAACAGCGTCATACTCTTGCCAGTCGCGGTTATAGTAGCGAACCATCTTAGCCTCTTTGCTTGACCAGTAGTGACCAGGAAGGAAAGGCTCTATCTTTGTGCAAGTACCCTCAAGAGCCTTAAGCTCTGAAGCCACATAGAAATGGTTCTGCTCGTCCCATCCTATATATAAAGGTATAACACCTATTGTGTCGCGAGCAATAAGATACTCGTCCTTTTCTATATCATATAGGGCAAAGGCAAAGATTCCGTTTATACGTTCTAGCAAAGCTGGACCCATCTTTTGATACAAAGGAAGTATCACCTCACAGTCTGAGCCTGTAAGGAAGTTATATTCATCTGCAAGCTCTGCACGAATATCATTATGATTATATATTTCACCGTTAACGGCTAGCACTAGGCTGCCATCAGCACTGAATAGGGGCTGACCACCAGACTGAGGGTCAACAATAGATAAACGCTCATGCGATATTACAGCCTTGTCGCCGCAATATATTCCAGACCAGTCTGGCCCGCGATGTCTAATCTTCTTTGACATCTTTAGCACTTTAGATCTCATCACATCGTTTGCATGCTCAAGATCAAAGACACCTACAAATCCACACATATTATATTAAGTATTATAAAATTTTACAATGTATATTTCAGTAAAGTTAAAATATTATTTCGGCTTTCATACCAACTAACTTAAAAAAAATACAATAAATTAACCCTCCGAAACACATTATAACCATAAACGCAGAATATCAACAATAATTATCACAAAAATAGTCTATTTAGTTTCGATTTAACAGACCACCATAACAAAGCCATTAGAAAGGAGATAAAACACATAGCAATCACAAACATCACACTGGGAACAACTACAACAACCTCAGTATCTTATTGTTAGCCCTATCTACAACAGCTGTATCCAAGGAGGAGAGGTAAATCTGTGTGGTGGTCTCCGAGTCATGACCCATACCCTCGCTGATAACAGAAATAGGAACATTGCTACTTTTGGCAATGCTGGCCCACGAATGTCTGGCTACGTACATGGTCAGCGGCACAACTATCCCTACCATCTTGGCAATATCCTTAAGCCGACCATTAACCCGACACAGGGTATTCCTATACTGCGCCCTATCCCCCCTATCGGCCCTACAAATAATAGGCAGCAGATATATCGTGTCTTCTACGGCATACTTATCTAATATTTGCTGCATACACGGCTCCCATTTAATATATAGCTGCTGACCCGTCTTGCGCCTACGATAAGTAAGCACATTGTGACTAAGGTCTTTCTTACGAAGGTAGGCAATATCCACAAACGACATTCCTCGTGTGTAGAAGCTAAACATAAACAAATCTCTAGCGAAGGCCAGATCGGGGCTAGACGACAAGTCCAGCTCCTTTATTTTCTTAATGCTCTTAAGCGGCAGAGCGCGTTTCAGGGTCTTATCAACCCCCGTGTACACATGTTTAAAAGGATAGCTCTGAACAACTAGCTCCTTGTCGACAGCCCGATTATAAACAGCCCTGAGTATGCGCATATAAAAAGATATGGAGTTCATAGAGATATTATTGTATTTTAGGTAGGCCTCATAGTCCATCATAAGATCCGAAGACATGTCGACCAGAAGAACATCTACCCCATTATGAAAGCGCATAAAGCTGTTGAGCGTGGTTCTATATGTTTCGGAGGTGCGATACTTGCGCAACTCGACAAGTCGCTCAATTAGCATCTGCATAAAATCGCAGAGGGTGTTCCCGTAGCCCTGCGACTCAAAGGCCACAACAAGCTCATCGCAGGAGTACCTTAATTTGGTTCGCTCATAATTTGATACTATACGGGCCAAGCGACAAAAGTCAATATTGATTTGTTCTTGATAGGCCCTAACGGTATCTCGCCTAGAGTCTGCCACAGCGGGAACAACAAGACTCGATTCGCTAGAGGACCACTCGCTATCAAAAAGCTTATAATCTGTTTTTATCTGTCTGACAACTCTATCGTGTATAACCTGATAATAGATAGTTCCCTTTTTACCTTGCAACGACGATGCCCTGAATTTTAATTTTATACTAGCCATAATTTTTTATTTTAAGTTGATGAAAATTTCGTTTTATTTCCGACAAGAGCACCCGCCACTTATAGCCTCTGGCGTGTTTAAGCGTGAGGGAGCCTACTGGTTCTTCGATGAAATACACCTGTTCTTCTATAAAATCAACCAGTTAGTATATTTCATTTTTATTGATTATTAACTAATTCTACTTTTGTTACGAGCTATACTCAGAAACCAAGTAAAATTAAGAATCAATAATTAAATAATATATGATGAATTTGAAATCTATTAAACCCATTTCCATTCTTGTCTTATGTATCGCGTGTTGCTTTAGCGGCTATTCGCAACAGAAGACAGAAGTCATGAACATGACACTGGAACAGTGCTTGGAGTATGCTAAGGAAAATAGCATAACCCTAAAACAAGCCAAGTTGCAAATCAATGATCGACTTGCCGAAGAACTAAGCGCGTCAGGTGTTTTCTTACCTAGCGTATCTGGTTACATAAGCCAGAGTCTGAACTCTAGTCCACTAGGTTCTGACGACCCTACAAGCAAGTACACTGGCTCTTATGGCGTGAACCTATCTATGCCAGTTTTCAGTGGCGGCAAGAACAAAGCCTCACTAGAGCAGAGCTACCTTAACACTCAGATTGCAGAGCTAAGTCTAGAGGAACAAGAAAACTCTCTTGAGATTGCCATAGCAGAGGTCTTTGTACAAATGCTATATGCAATGGACGAGATTGAGGTAAGCCTAAACAGCCTTGAGCTAAGCATCAAAAACCTTGAGAACGGTAAAGTATACTTAGACCTTGGAAGCATCAACACTGCCGACTATGCTCAGCTAGAAAGCGCAAAGGCAGATAGCGACTATGCAGTTATTGTTGCTCAGACAACCCTAAGTAACCTACAAGTAAGACTTAAACACCTACTAGAGATTTCTCAGGATATCGAGATTGTAGCTGTTGCCCCAGAACTTGATGATGACAAAATCATGGTTCCACTATCAAGCGTACAGAGCACATACAACACAGCTCTAGAGATACGCCCAGAAATCAAATCGTCAACAATATCTATCGCATCGGCAGAGCTTTCTGAGACAATAGCTAAGGCAGGCTTCCTTCCTTCACTGTCTCTTTCAGCAGGAGCAGGCGTAAGCCACAGCAGTGCCAGCGACTTCACCTTTAGTGGTCAGCTAAGAGAGAACTTCAGCACTTCAATAGGTGCAAGTATCTCTATTCCTATCTTTAGCAACTACCAAAACAAAACAGCCCTTACCAAGGCTCAGAACTCTATTACCTCAGCAACCCTAGCTCTTACAGAAGCAGAAAAGGACTTGTACCAAACAATAGAGTCTCTACACAACAATGCTTCAAATGCTCAGGCTCAATACATAGTTTCTTCTTACAAACTAGAAGCTACGGAAAAAAGCTTGAACCTTGTAACAGAACAGTATAACCTAGGCGTAAAGAACATCATCGACCTTCTTACAGAGCAAGATAACTATCGTAGCTCTACTCAAGACTACCTAGTGAACAAATACCAGTTCATACTAAACAAAGCACTTCTAGAATACTACAAAACAGACCAAATCAAATTATAATATAAGCATCAAATACAAACCAAACAAATACATAAGATGAAAAAGAAAATAATAATCATAGCAGCAATAATAGTTGTAGCAGCAGCCTGTTATTTTATTTTTGCTCCAAAACAAACTACTAGTGCACCTACATTCACTACTGCCACAGTAGAAAAACAAAATATCGTTCAGAGCATCACAGCAACAGGAACCGTAGAGCCAGTAACAGTGGTAGACGTGGGTACGCAGGTGTCAGGTATCTTGACTACACTATATGTAGATTATAATAGCGTTGTAAAGAAAGGTGACATCATCGCCGAGCTTGACAAAAGTACTCTTCTACTTGATTTGAACAGCAGCAAGAACAGTCTAGCCACTGCAAAAAGCGAGTATGAATATCAGCTAGCAATATACACTCGTACCAAAGCTCTTTACGAGAAAGAACTTATCGCAGACAGCGAGTATGAGGTTGCTCTATACAACTACGAGAAAACAAAAAACAGCTATGAGACTGCAAAGAACAATCTTGAACGCTCTCAGATTAACATGGACTATGCTACCATCTACTCTCCTATCGACGGTGTTGTACTATCACGTAGCGTTGAGGAAGGCCAGACTGTTGCTTCTAGCTTCAGCACACCAACCCTTTTCAGCATCGCAGCCGACCTACAAGACATGCAGGTTGTTGCTAGCGTTGATGAGGCTGACATAGGTAACATCCAAGAGGGTCAAGGCGCAGAGTTCTCTGTTGACGCTTTCCCTAACTTGATTTTCAAAGGCATCGTTACTCAAGTTCGCCAAGAGGCTATCATCGAGAGCAACGTTGTAACTTACGAGGTTGTCATCTCAGCAGACAACCCAGATTTGAAACTTAAACCAGGTCTTACAGCCAACATCGAGGTATTTACTCTAAACCAAGAGTGTGACAAGGTTGTACCAGCAGCAGCACTATCATTTACTCCAGCCTTGCCAGAGGGTGGACCTCAAGCACAACAAGGCAGAGACGGTGATGTTGTATGGGTGAAACAAGGTGATAGAATCGAGCCAAAACAAGTAACAGTAGGTATCAGCAACGGCATCCTAACTTCTATCGAGTCAGGTGTAGAGGCTGGAGCAGAAGTGGTTACAGGAATGGAAGCAGGCGCAGCAATGATGCCAGGACCTGGAGGCCCAGAAGGAGCAGCTAGCAGCCCATTCGTACAACAACGTGGTAGTGGACCAAGAAGATAATAATTATGGCAAATAAAGTTATTGAACTAAAAGATATAACACGCCATTTCCATATCGGAGATGAAACGGTTAAGGCTCTTCGAGGTGTTTCGTTCACCATCGAGGAAGGGGAATTTGTCACTATCATGGGAACATCTGGTAGTGGTAAGAGTACCCTGCTGAACATCCTAGGATGTTTGGATATGCCTACATCTGGAAGCTTCTCCCTTGACGGAATACCCGTTAGTGGAATGAGCAACAACCAGCGCGCCAACTTAAGGAATACGAAAATCGGTTTCGTATTCCAGAACTACAACCTACTTGCCAAGACAACAGCCATTGCCAACGTAGAGCTACCTCTGATGTACACCAAAGCTGTGAGTGCTCACGATAGACAACAACGCGCTATCGAAGCATTGACATCTGTGGGTCTTGCAGACCGCCTTTACCACAAGAGTAATCAGATGAGTGGTGGTCAGATGCAACGTGTAGCCATTGCTCGTGCACTGGTAAACAGCCCTGCTGTGCTACTTGCTGACGAGGCGACAGGTAACCTTGATACTCGTACCTCTTTTGAGATTTTGGTGCTCTTGCAGCGTCTACACGCTCAGGGCAAGACCATAGTCTTTATCACTCACAATCCTGAGATGGCAGATTTCTCTGGCCGCACGATTGTACTTAGAGACGGTTTGGTAAAGAGCGATACACGCAACGATAAAATAAGTAGTGCCGCAGAAGCTTTGGCAGCACTTCCAATAGTAGAGGATTAAATAGAGGAGGACAAAAAATGAATATAACAAATCTATTTGCCATTGCCCTAAAAGCATTGGGCAATAATAAAATGAGAGCTCTACTTACGATGCTAGGTATCATAATCGGAGTAGCATCTGTGATTACCATGCTTGCCATTGGACAGGGTTCTAAGGCTAGTATCAATGCTCAGATTGCCGAGATGGGTTCTAATATGATTATGATACAACCAGGTGGTGATAGAACCGCAGGTGTACAGCGAGATAGAACATCATCTCAGACACTTAAAATCGCCGATTTTCAGGATATAGCAAAGCAGACTGACCTATTGGCATCTGTTAGCCCTATGGTATCATCATCAGGCCAGTACATCTATGGCGCAAACAACTACCCTTCAACAATTACGGGTGTTAACAATGACTATCTAGATATTCGTCAGCTAAAGATAGAGAGCGGAACAATGTTCACTGACGAAGATATTGCAGGTGCAGCTAAGGTATGTATCATAGGTAAAACTATTGCCGACAACCTTTTCACTAACGACGAAGAGCCGATAGGAAAGATTATCCGCTTTCAGAAGATTCCTTTCCGCATTATCGGAGTACTAGAGTCTAAAGGTTACAACACTATGGGTTCTGACCAAGATGACATCGTGCTTGCTCCTTATACTAGTATCATGAAACGTGTGCTTGCAGTGACTTACCTACGTGAGGTTTTTGCCAGTGCAGCAGACGAGGACAAAACAGACGAGGCAATAGAACGAGTAACAGAGGTATTGCGCAAAAACCACAACATAGCAGAGGGTGGCACAGACGACTTCACCATACGCTCACAACAAGAGCTATCAGAGATGATGAACTCTACCAGCGACCTTATGACCTCACTCTTGGCTTGCGTGGCAGCCATATCACTTATCGTAGGTGGTATCGGTATCATGAACATCATGTACGTGTCGGTTACTGAGCGTACCAAAGAGATTGGACTTAGAATGTCTGTTGGTGCACGTGGCGTCGACATCCTTTCTCAGTTCCTTATCGAGGCCGTGGTAATCAGTATCTCGGGCGGTATTATTGGTGTAATCCTTGGCTATGGAGCAGCCTTTGCGGTTAAGACATTTGCAGGCTGGCCTGTGGTTGTCGAGAGCTGGACCATCATGCTATCATTTGCCGTGTGTAGCTTCACTGGTGTATTCTTCGGTTGGTATCCAGCCAAGAAAGCAGCAGCCCTTAACCCTATCGATGCAATCAGATACGAATAACAAAAAAAGAATACTAACAACTAAATCTTAGTGATTATGAAAACAAAATCGTTTTTTATTTCAGTAGCAGTTTTATTCGCATTACTAATATCTACTAACCTTTACGCACAACCAGGTGGTGGCGGCGGCGGCATGGGCGGCGGCGGCGGTGGCATGGGCGGCCCTGGTGGCGGTGGCCCAGGCATGCAGCAGCAAACACAGATAGACTTCGTTGCTTCGGCAGGACTTTTCTTGATCGATACCGACAAGGTTATCAAAAAATGTAAAGTAAACGATGAAGCTCTAGTAGCACAAATCACTGCTTTGATAGACCAATACAGCAGCGAGTACGACAAAATCAACATCGAGAACTACGAGCAAGTTAAAGCTCTTACAGAGATGCAAGAGGCACAAAAGAGTGCACAAGGCGGTCAAGGCGGCGGTAGCGATATGCGCTCTCAGATGCAAAGCGTAATGTCTGCTGTGCCTGTGATTAAAGAGAAAACCATCCCTATGCACAAAAAACTTTCTGAGGGAATCAGCAGTCTTCTAGACGAGAAATCAGCTAAACGCTGGGAGACATACTACAAAAACCTATGCGAGGACAACATGTTCTCTACTGAAAGCAGACAACAAGGTGGTCGCGGCGAGAGACCTGAAGGTGATGAAAGACCTGAAGGCGGCGAGAGACCTGAAAGACCAGATATGCAGTAAAAAGGTAAATATTACATAACCTATTATTTATAACGATGTGGTGAATTCAGAATCTTATGCGTGTCTGATTCACCACATCTACTCTTAAATTACTACTTTTGCGATATGATAGCGTTTATTAAAAAACACAGAATGATCATACTCCAACTAATAGGTTGGTGCGTGGTACTTGGCAGCTCATTATTCTGGAGCGTGAACCCCGGACTAGACAAGTTCGACCTTGTCATGTTCTTGATTCACCTTGTGCCTCTAATTTTCATATATGTAATAAATTATACTATCATAATCCCCAAGGTTCTATTCAAGAATAAATTTAAGAGCTTTGTATTTATAAACACCATACTTATAATGTTTTTGATGCTACTATCCTACCACATCAATATGGGAGAGGCACTGGCTGCACTTAAACCTTATGCTGTCAAAAAACCACGCAACAGCAATCCAGTATTCCTAGCGCGCGATTTAATCAACTACATAACCATGGCAGGACTGGTAACAGCCGTGCGCATGGTAGGACGTTTTCGTCAAAATGAAGAGGCACTAAAAGTTGCCGAGAGAGAAAGAGTTAAATCTGAATTGGCAAATCTCAGAAGCCAAATCAACCCTCACTTCCTACTCAACACCCTTAACAACATCTACTCACTAACCATCATCGATGTTGACAAGGCACAAAAAGCCATACAGGAGCTAAGCAGGCTCTTGCAATATGTTCTATACGACAATACCACAGATAAAGTCCCTTTGCAAAAAGAACTGGGCTTTATAAAAAACTATATCGAGCTTATGCGCATTAGGTTGAACCCTAACGTGAAACTCACAGTCGAGATAAACGTCTCAGACACAACCTCTACCCAGATAGCACCCCTAATCTTCATATCGCTAATCGAAAACGCCTTTAAGCACGGAGTCGGCGCAGGCAAAGACAGCTTTATAAGCATAAACTTTGAAGATATGACTGATAAAGGCGAGGTTATACTAACCATAGTAAACAGCAACCACGCCAAGAGCGACAACGACAAAAGCGGAAGCGGCATAGGTTTAGAGCAGGTTCGCAAGCGACTAGATTTACAATACAAGGACGCTTATGGTTGGGAAATCGAAAATAATACCGATATTTATAGCAGCAAACTGACCTTAAAGGTTTAATACAATAGAATGATTATAAAGTGTATCATAATAGACGACGAGCCCCTAGCAGCAATGCTCATTGAGGGTTATGTGGCCAAGACTCCATACTTGGAGCTGCTAGCCACGTTCTCTAGTGGCATAGAGGCTATCCACAGCGACAAGCTCTCTGAGGCCGAACTGATATTCTGTGATATTCAAATGCCCACACTAAATGGGCTAGAGTTCAGTCGAATGGTCAAGGAAGATACGCGCATAATATTCACCACAGCATTTAATGAATATGCTCTAGATGGATTTAAGGTCAATGCCATAGACTATCTAGTGAAGCCTATATCATACAACGATTTTTTAGCTTCATCACAGAAGGCCCTAGATTGGTTCGAGATGAAAAAGCGTGCCGAGGCTAGCACAACCGTTGCGAATAAGAACTCGGTCGATTCGATATACGTCAAATCAGATTACAAGCTCATACGCATAGAATTATCGAAGCTACTGTACGTAGAGGGGCTTAAGGATTATGTAAAGATGGTTGTCGACCAAGAGCCTAAGCCCATACTTTCGCTTATGAATATTGGACGCGTCGAGGAACTTCTCCCTAGCGATGAGTTTATCAGAGTGCACCGCTCGTTCATCGTGCGCAAGGATAAGATTAATGTTATTGAGCGCAATCGCATTATCTTTGACAAGGAAGCCATTCCTATCGGAGATATTTACAAGTCGGCACTCAAAAAATACCTAAACGAGCGTACTTTATAGTAGTTCGCTTAAGGTAAAATACAACAATACTAAACGTCTGGAGTCTAACGGTGATTCTAGGCGTTTTTGTGCGTTTTAAGGACATTAATGGTGTTATTACCCAACACACCCACCTAGCTTATTAAGCAACGCCAGATTACACGTGACAGCCGCAAAACTACGACCGCTTAGGCATCAAGCACACCCGACTCCCCCGCCCCGAATAAATCATACTTTCATCACAAATTCATGCCTGTCGAAAGTGTTAGTTCACTGCACGCGCCTTATCAAACCAACAAGCACACAAATCACCAAGCTACTCAAGTACCACACCGCACCAAGGAACATGCCGCAATACACCGCAACACACCGCAACACACCCCTGACTCAACGCACCAAGCTACCCAAGTACTACACCGCACCAAGCTACCCAAGTACTACACCGCACCATGCTGGCGCAAAGTTCGCACTACACCCTGCCTTAGGCGCAAAACCAACACGTACCGCACACCTACCCAACGAACAGTGCAGACACAAAAAAATACCCCACTTAAAGTAAGTGAAGCTCACAAGAAAAAAACACGATTTAAGAATTTAAGGAGAGAGTGGTCGGTAAGTACTTCAACCGGCTGATTGATCGAAGCACCAAACCGTATCCACAAATTTTTAGCTACACCAATAGTCCTAGTAATTGTTGTATAGCCAATGTTGTTCACAAGAATTATGACACAACAAAATACGTATTAATTTATATATTATAATAGATGCAGATAGGTTTAGAACCCCTCTGCGAAAGCAAAGATACAACAAAGAAGATAATTAGACATACCAAAAAGTCAAAAACAACGCAATTTTTGTTGTTTTCGAAACTTAATTATTTTCCTCTGCGTAAACAAAATAGTAAACTAATTGATAATCAATTAGTTCTTATAAGATGCTGGTGTGCGACCTTTATAGGTATTAAAGGCCTTATTCATGGCACTATGGCTCGAAAAACCACTTTTATAGAAGACATTCTTCATTTGGATATCGGAATTTTCGGTTATACATTTTATAGCATACTCTACCCTATACTGGTTTACCATATCATAAAAAGACTTGTAGCCAAGCTCAGAAATCACTTGACTAACGTACACTCGATTGGTATTCATAGCATCCGCCCCTGTCAACATTTCCATAGACAATTTATGGTTTCTAAACAACTCTTTGTTGTCCATCAAATCTAATAAACGACTAGACAACTCGCCTAAACGCTCTCCACTCATATGGGTTTTCTTAAGTGCAGGATGATCGTCTTCAACAAAAATACGATCAGGAGAAAACACGATAACAGCAACAAAACCTAGTGCCAAGATTATATCAACGACAGCCCTCAGAGCGAGACTATCCAACACATACACTAGAAGCAGCAACACGCAAGCCAAACTAGCAAGCCAAACTATGCCACGCTTAGCAAACTGCAAAGGGAAATCAGCATCATCGGAATACTTATTCTTGTTTATCGCAGCTACAATCTTGCGAATCTTAATAACTAGATTTATGTTACGTAGAATATAATAAACACTAACACAGATTGTTGGGACAAAAATCCACAAACGAACTTTCGAGTAGTCGACATCCCTAAACAGAACAAAAAAGGCCATTATAGATAGCAGAACAAAAACAGGAACATAGTTAAAGAGCTGCCACTTTAGAGAATATCTTTTACCCAAGAAGCAGGTATTATACAACTCAAATGTGATTGCACAAAACAACAATAACATTGCCGTATTAGCATAAAAGGAAGCAAAAGGACTACCTATTGCAAATAAGTATGGAACCTGGAACACCTGAGCCAAAAACAATAGAGATATAGAACCCCATGCAGGGAGCATCTTATTCACGCCATTAGCAGAGGCTGATGGCCTATTAAATATCTTTATCAGAAAGCAGAACACCGACACTACGACAAATATCAAGCCTGATGTATGTGCCCAAAAAAGAATGTCCCTTTCCATGTGTAACAAATCAAAATTATTATGCTAGTTGCTGAAGCTCTATAAGTTTCTTATACAGCCCACAGTTGTCTATAAGCTCTTTGTGGGTGCCCGACTCTACAATCTCACCTTTCTCTATAACGATAATATTATCGGCATTATTTATGGTGCTCAACCTGTGAGCTATAATCAACGAGGTGCGCCCCTTGAGCAGTGAATTCAAGGCATCTTGAACCAGTTTCTCGCTCTCGGTGTCTAGCGCAGAAGTGGCCTCGTCGAGAATAAGAATATCTGGGTTCTTAAGCACCGCACGCGCAATACTCAAACGCTGGCGTTGGCCGCCCGAAAGCTTCATGCCCCTGTCTCCAATATTAGACTCATAGCCATTGTCGGTCTGAACTATAAACTCGTGGGCGTTGGCTATCTTACAAGCATCCTCTATGGCGCCCTGCTCGGCACCAAGAGAACCAAGACGTATATTGTTTGCTATGGTATCATTGAAGAGTATTGTATCTTGAGCAACAACACCTATGGCATCGCGCAGGCTCTTCTGAGAATATTCTCGTATGTCAATGCCATCTATAAGTATCTGGCCTGCCGTAACATCATAGAAGCGTGGTATCAAGTCAGAGACGGTACTCTTACCGCCACCCGATGGCCCAACAAGAGCCACAGTCTGACCACGCTTGATAGTGAAATTTATGCCCGCTATAACCTCGCGTGTGTCATAGCTAAAGCGCACATCGCGAAACTCGATAGAATCCTTAAACTCTTTAAGATCTATGGCATCGTCCTTATCGGCAACAGTAGTTTCTGTGTCTAGCAGTGCAAGCACGCGCTCACCAGCAGCAATACCCTGATTGATAGAGCTAAACGAATCAGAAATAGAACGTACAGGACGTGTAATCTGCGAGAAGATAGCGATATAGGCCATGAATCCACTAGCAGCCAAGCCACCCTCAAGCACAAGGTTGCCTCCAAACATAAGTATTATGGCTATGGCCGAAACACCCAAGGTCTCACTCACGGGCGAGGCCAGCTGCTGACGGGCAGCCATAGAGCGCGAGATGGACGCAAATCGAGCATTTATACCATGGAACTTATCTTGTATGTAGTCGGTAGCATTGTAGCTCTTGACCATCTTAACTCCACTCAGCGACTCGTCAAGCAAGCTCACCATATTGCCAAAAGTCTCCTGCGCTGTCTTAGCCTTGTGGCGCAGACGTTTTACGATAGTGCCTATAATGAAAGCTGTAAGCGGCAAGAACAAAGCGGTGAATATGGTTAGCTCCCACGATATTTTAATCAGTGCAAACATATATCCAAAAATAAGGAATGGCTCACGGAAGAATACCTGCAACGTACTTGTGATACAGTACTGAACAACGGTTACATCGGACGAGATCTTTGATATAATATCTCCCTTGCGCTCATTGCTAAAGTAACCAACATTAAGCCCTATGACGTTATCAAAGACCTTGTTGCGCATACCCTCAAGAGTACGTATTCTAAGGTTCTCGATTATCCTCTGAGCAAAATATCTAAACAGATTACTAAGGGTTACTGACACAACGATAAACACGCTAAGTAGCATCAGCACATTCATAACGTCATAGTTTGATCCGAAAATGTCGTAGAGCCAATAGTTCATAAGTTGGTCGAAGTAGTCCATGTTTAGGGCAAACTCTGGCGGCGAGGTAACAACCTCAAGCATCTTATCCGCAGAGAATAAGGTGTCGAGGATAGGTATTATCATCACAAAGTTAAACGTATTGAATATAGCGTGGAACAATACACAGAAAAAATAAGGTATTGCGTATCTTCTGATTGGTCTAGCAAAGCTAAAGAGTCTCCAATAAATCTTCATAATAGAGTGAAATTATAACATTAAACACAAAAGTAATTTATTTTTTGCTAAAATTAACATAAAGAACGTAAATAAGAGAATATAAAATGACAACTTGCCCAACGAAATTATTATCTTTGTGCCTTAATTATATTAACTTTATTATGGAAACTGTTTTAAGCGGTATCAGGTCTACTGGTAACCTCCACCTAGGAAACTACTTCGGTGCATTGAAGAACTTCGTTAAGATGCAACATGAAAATAACTGTCTATTCTTCATTGCTGACTACCACGCACTCACAACCCACCCTGACCCTACAAAGATAAATGGCAATGTTCGCGGTGTGCTAGCCGAGTACCTAGCTGCTGGCCTCGACCCAGAAGTTGCTACTATATATATCCAGAGTGACCTTCCACAGGTTGCCGAGCTATCATTGCTACTGAGCATGCACGCCTATGTTGGTGAGCTGGAGCGCACAGCTTCTTTCAAAGAGAAAATCAGAAAACACCCAGACAACGTAAATGCAGGACTATTGACCTACCCTGTGCTTATGGCTGCCGATATATTGCTACACCGTGCACACAGAGTACCCGTGGGCAAGGACCAAGAGCAACACTTGGAGCTTACACGTCGCTTTGCACGTCGCTTCAACCAAATATACGGGGTAGAGTACTTCCCTGAGAGCCAAGCCTATAACTTCTCTGGAGAACTGATCAAAATCCCAGGACTAGACGGCAGCGGCAAGATGGGTAAGAGCGAGGGCAACGGACTTTACCTACGCGACACAGACGAACAAATACGCAAGAAAGTGATGAAAGCTGTTAGCGACAGCGGTCCTACCGAGCCTAACTCTCCACTGAGCGAGCCAGCGGCGAACCTATTCACCCTACTTTCGGCCGTATCGACACCTGACACAGTACAGTATTTCAAAGATAAATATGCAAGCTGCGAAATCCGCTATGGCGACCTTAAGAAACAACTTGCCGAAGATATGATAGCTACCGTAGCTCCTATCCGCGAAAGAATAGCAGAATTTGAAGCACGCGAGGGCTACCTGTCTCAGGTTGCACGCGAGGGTGCCGAAAAAGCAGCTATCAGCGCAAACAAAACCGTTGCTGATGTTCGCGAGATAATGGGTATCAAAAAGTTATAGGAATCCAATTCTGAAATGACAATAGAAATTATTAAACAACAAGCGGTACGATTGATTCTATTCATCTACCGCTATCTTGTTATAAAATCAAGGTTGATGCCTCAGCGTCAACTGCTAATGGTGCTTGCCATAATAACTGGTCTTACTGCCGGTCTAGCAACTTACGTTTTCGAGCTGTTGCTACACTGGTTCAAGGTTGGTCTTACGGGCTGGTTCAGGGTAGACTCGGCCAGCTTCTTCTACCTTATCTACCCTACCATAGGTATCATAATAGTATCCCTATTCGTAAAGTACATCGTCAAAGATAATATCGCCGAGGGTGTTACACGCGTGCTCTATGCCATGTCTAAGCGTGGCTCCAAGATTAAGACCCACAACAGCTACACCTCTATCCTTGCCAGCTCGGCAACAATAGGATTTGGTGGTTCGGTTGGTCCCGAGGCTCCGATAGTGCTTACAGGTTCGGCCATAGGCTCGGGCATAGGACAGTTCATGCGCCTGAATTACAAGAACGTAACTCTGCTGCTTAGCTGTGGTGCTGCCGCCGCCCTATCTGCAATATTCAAAGCCCCAATCACAGGTGTGATATTCGTGCTAGAGATTCTTATGCTCGACATCACCGTAGGCTCCATAATACCACTTATCATCTCGTCTGTAACAGCCGTGACGCTGATGTTCTTCTTGACAGGCTTCGATACCGTGTTCAAGATTGACACCACCAACATGTTTATATTGAGCCATATACCAGTATATATACTACTAGGTATAAGCTGCGGATTTATGTCTTATTACTTTACCACGGTAAACGCCAAGATGTCATCGGCCTTCTCAAAGATAAAGAGCATGTCCCACAAATGGCTATACGGTGGTGCCGTACTAGGACTTATGATATTTGTGTTCCCCGCCCTATATGGCGAGGGATATGAAACAATAACAAGCCTGCTACACAACCATATAGACTCACTTTTTGACAACTCCATGTTCTATAACTACCGCCACTTGAATTGGGTGGTGGCCATATACCTTGTGGTGACATTGATGTTCAAGGTTGTTGCAACATCGGCCACAACGGGAGCAGGCGGTATAGGCGGAACCTTCGCCCCATCGCTATTCGTTGGTGCTATGACTGGAGCTACAATAACCTACATCCTGAATGCTTTCTTTGGCTTTAACTTGCCTATAATGCCATTTACGCTGGTGGGCATGGCAGGTGTGATGGCAGGTGTAATGAAGGCTCCACTGACCTCGGTCTTCCTTATTGCCGAGCTGTCAAACGGCTACTCGCTGTTCGTGCCTTTGATGCTTGTTGCTGCATCCTCTTTTGGTATCAGCTACTACTTCGAGCCAGACTCTATCTACACCAAGAAACTAAAACAACGAGGCGAGCTACTGACCCACAACAAAGACCGCTCGGTAATGGTATTCTTGAACCTCTCTAAGCTTATGGAAACCAACTTCTACCCTATCTCTATGAACACCAAATTGGGCGAAGTGGTAGACCTAATATCAAGCGTTAGAAGAAATATATTCCCCGTAGTGAGCAGTCAAGGTACGCTTCTTGGAGTAGTACAACTAGACGACCTGCGAGTGGATATGTTTAACCAGCAGAAGTACCGCAACCCCATAGACGACTACATGATACCTGCGCCAGATGTTATTTACGAGGACGAGGCGATACCTACCATCATCAAGAAGTTTGACGACTCGTCGGTATGGATGCTTCCCGTGGTTAGTCGCAACATGAAGTATAAGGGTTTTATATCCAAATCACGTATTTTGGCAGCCTACCGTGAACAGCTACTAGAACTTACAGAAGAATAAAATTGCGTTATAAAACGTACCATAATGAACAATTATTGTGCTGTTATGAACTTTTTTACGTATATTTGTACTACAAAAAAAATAAAACTATTAGATGAAAGATATCATATCTCAAGTAGATAAAGACCTCATAAAGCAAGAACTCACTCCAGAGCGTTTTATACGTAAAACCCACAAGGCCAATAACGTAATCTACGTAGTTAACGCACAGAATAGTCCCAACACAATGCTAGAAATAGGCCGCCTACGTGAGGAAACATTTCGTATGGCTGGTGGCGGAACAGGTGAACCTACCGACATAGATCAAGAGGACATGGCCGAAGGAGGTTATGAGCAACTGATAGTTTTTGATCCACAAGCAGAAGAAATAATCGGCGGTTACCGATTTATCATATCTCGCAACCAGAACCCAAAACACATGTCAACAGAGCACTACTTTAGCTTTAACGACAACTTCCGCAAGAAATACCTACCCTACACCATAGAACTTGGTCGCTCGTTTGTACAACCACACTACCAAGGTACTCGCACCAACTCAAAAGGACTATATTCTTTGGATAACCTATGGGATGGTCTAGGTGCACTGATGGTGACAAACCCTGATATGAAATACTTTTTGGGCAAGGTAACAATGTATGGTAGCTATGACAAGCAAGCTCGCAATATGCTAATGTACTTTATGCAGAAGTACTTTGCCGATAACGAGAACCTTGTTGAGTCTATCAACCCCATAGAGCTAAATATCGACACCGAGGCTATGAAGGCCATATTTGTAGGCAACAGCTTCGAGGAGAACTACAAGATACTATCTAAACAAGTGAGGACCTTGAATGAGAATATACCGCCTCTAATCAACTCTTACATCAACCTTTCTCCAACCATGAAAGTGTTTGGCACAGTTACCAACCCTGACTTTGGCGAAGTCGAAGAGACTGGCATACTAATAACCATGTCGGACATCTATCCTGAGAAGTGTGAACGTCACACAAAGGACATGCTTCCCCCATCCAAGCCACTAGTTGTTCTTCGCTAATAATTCTCTAGGTCGGAGGGTGAATAACTTAGGTTTTAGGACTGAAAGGCGGAGTATTTATTGCCAACAACTTAACGACTAACCTAACAACCAGCAGGTGGAAACGGACGACTGACTAGCAACTAACAACTGATTGGACTCCTCCCCACTTGAGAGATTATATAACTTTTAAAAGCCACTTTGTGCATATTTCGCGCAAGGTGGCTTTTCTTTTCAGGCACACAGGCACACAGGGTGTGCGGTCGCAGACCGACGGAGTTTAACACACACCATATCGTCTACTAAAACAGAGATACCAACCCTCGAAACACCATAAATACACACCAAG
>JAWXTS010000029.1:0-18008 GCA_044433305.1 Rikenellaceae bacterium
AGTTCTAGCTGCTGACATTCGCCAAAGATGCTGACGGCTGCGTCAAATTGAGGCTGCTCACCGACAAACAGTACTTTTACGTCTGCATTGTCGATGATGTAAGCAGACTGCGCTGCTGTGTTGGTTGGGTAGATAGGTACGGTTACGCCACGCAATTGCAGCGCTGCAGATGATATCTCTTATTGCTCCGTTGGTACAGGTTTGTGATGTTATCTCAGGTGCGCGTCCAGGTGCACGCCGCGAGGTTGTCGAGGCTTATATCAAACGCCTTAAAGAGCTTGAGAATATGGCTATGTCTTACCCAGGTGTTGTTAAGACCTACGCTATTCAGGCTGGCCGTGAGCTTCGTGTTATTGTTGGTAGCGAGACTATCACCGATAGCGATGCAAACCAACTATCGCACGATATAGCTAAGAAGATTCAGGACGAGATGACTTATCCTGGTCAGGTTAAGATTACTGTTATTCGCGAGACTCGTTCTATCAGCTACGCGAAATAATACATAGAGCATTTATGCTATAATTTTAGCATGATTATAAAACAGTCCCCACAAGAATACTCTCGTGGGGACTGTTTTGCTTTATACCTTTTCTATTAGAAGAACAGACCTAGATTGAGCTGCCATGAGCCGTCTTTGGTTGATTTTACTGTGCCCTTGTCGCCGTTGACATTGAAGTCGATTTTTGTGGCCTCAGAGTAGCTTGAATAGCGGGCGTCAATAAAGAACTTGCCGATGTCGAAGCCAAAGCCGCCCTGCAAGCCTATATTATCGTCATCCACGCTTGCAGATATGCTGTTGTACTTCTGACTAAAGTCCATGGACGAGGACAGTCTGAACACGGGGCCTGCAAAGACTCTAAAAGCCTTGATGTTGAAGCCTATCATAATAGGCACCTCAAAGCTATTCATGCTCATAGATGTGTTGGTGGTGTACTTGCCATTATTGACATAAAGGCGCGAGGAGGTCTCTTGGTAGATTAGCTCTGTCTGAATCTGAATGAAATCGGGCAGTGAGATACGAAGTACCGCACCTAGTTGGTAGCCGTATTGGTCTGCTGGGTGCTCAGAGATAGTTGTACTGCCGAAGCTCACGGAATTAAATTCTAGGGTGTGTCGATTTGCACCTCCCATAATACCAAGCTTCAAGACTTGCGCATTAGATGTTGTTACCACAGCAACGAGCATGGCAACAGTTAAAAGTAAAGTTTTTCTCATAATTTTATTCTTTTTAGAGATGAATAAACAAGATTATGAGAACAAGCCAGAAAGGTTTATAGCAGTGGGCTAAATAATCGTGATATAGATTCTAGTATAGAGAGGTAGGGTGCTCTCGAGTGCCAAGACTCTGCTGACACTTGTTGGCAGAAGTCCAAATCGGCAATAAACTGCTTCTCGAACTCTTGTGTGAACTGCTCGTCGAAGATAAAGGCCGACACCTCGAAGTTATCCTCAAAGCTTCGTATGTCCATGTTGGCACTACCTATGGAGGCAAAGGTACCGTCTATGATAACTATCTTGGAGTGGATAAATCCCTTTTCAAAGAGGAATATTTTTATGCCTGCCTCCAGCAGTTCGCTAATGTAGGAGCGTGAGGCCCAGAGAACAACCTTAGAGTCAGAACGCTTGGGCATCATGATTCTAACGTCTATGCCGCTGAGTGCAGCAACTTTAAGCGCGGTGAGTATAGCTTGGTTGGGTAGAAAATATGGCGTAGAGATGTAGATATGCTTCTTGGCTTTGTTTATCGCGGCAAAGTAGGCCTGCATTATCGAGGCCCAGTCTGAGTCGGGTCCAGAGGTGGCAATATGCACTGCCAGTTCTTTTTCTACTTTGTGTTCGGGCAGGTACTTTTCGACGTTATTTAGAATCTCCCCACTAACAAAATACCAGTCTGTCGAGAATATCAGTTGCAGCATCTGGGCTGCTTGCCCCTGAATCTTGATGTGGGCATCGCGCCAGAAGCCGAACTCGCCACCAGAGATATATCTATCGGCGATGTTAACTCCGCCAGTAAAGGCCACCGTGCCATCTACCACAAGAATCTTGCGGTGGTTACGGTAGTTGACATTGCTTGTGAGCCATGGAAATACAACAGGCATAAATCCTTTTATCTGAACCCCTGCCTTGCGCATCTTATTGCAGAAGCGAGGGCCTATGCTCCAGCTGCCCACGTCATCATATATCATTCTCACCTCGACACCTTCTTTGGCCTTTTCTATCAGCAGCTCTGATATTTGCATACCAATAGCATCCTTATAGTCAAAGATATAATATTCTAGGTGTATGAAGTGTTTCGCGCCCTTTATGGCCTCTATGATGCTATCAAAGGTGTCTTTGCCGTTGTTGAATGTTTCTATGCTATTTTTTATGGTTAGCGGAGCCTTGCAGCTATTTAGCAGCAGGGTTATAATATCACGATTTATAGAGACCGATTCTGTTTGCTTAAGCTGATTGCTGCTTAGTCCATATACCTGTCTTGTGGTTATATTTTCTATGGTCTTAAGGTCTGTTAGCTCCTTGCGGCTAAAGAGCTTTTGCTTGCGGTGGTTGCGACCAAAAATCAAGTAGAATATAAGTCCAATGATGGGTAGGGTCATCATAACTATTATCCATGACAGAGCCTTCACGGGGTCTCTCTTGTCATGGATAACCAGTATAATGTTGATTGCAATAAATGCAAAGTACATTAATGCCACTATAAGTTTTATATGAGATAGTACATCCATAACTTACGGGTTTGAGTTATTTATCCCTAGAGCTAAACGTTGTATTTTCTGAATATGAAAATAGTATTTTTAGCATTTTATATAGCTGTTTTTACACAATCTATGCCAAGGTTTTCTATTCTACATAAACCACTAGCCCTTTGAGGTATTCGCCCTCGGGGTGGTAGATGCTAATAGGGTGGTCGGCAGGTTGGGTCAGCTGGTGTAGTATGCTGACGTTGCGACCTGCGATGGCTGCTGCCGAGAATATTGCTGTGCGAAATTGCTCTTTACTAACGGCTTGCGAGCAGCTGAAGGTGAATAATATACCTCCTGGTTTTATCTGCTGCATGGCCCTTGCATTAAGCCTCTTGTAGGCTTGTAGTGCGTTGCCAACTACGCGGTGGTGCTTGGCAAAGGCTGGTGGGTCTAGGATAATCAGATCGTAGCTCTGGTCTATCTTCTTTAGATACTCGAAAGCATCTTCAGCCACGGGTGTGTGAGGTGCGCTATCTCCAAAGTTGAGTTTTACGTTGTCGTCGGCTAGCTCCACGGCACGTGCCGAGCTATCCACAGAGTCCACGTGAGAGGCTCCAGCAGATAGTGCATAGACCGAGAATCCACCTGTATAGCAGAAGGTGTTGAGCACTTTGCGACCTTTGGCATAGCGAGCCACAAGCTCACGGTTTTCGCGTTGGTCGATAAAGAAGCCTGTCTTCTGACCTTTCTCCCAGTTAATTAAGAACTTATTGCCATTTTCTAGAACCTCCTCTTGACCCTTGTTCTGACCATAGAGGTAGCTGTCGACAACACCATTTTGCAGCGCATTGGGTAGGGTCGACGCGCTCTTGTCATATATAGCCTCTAGCTTACTGCCATAGATGGCACAAAGAGCCTTGGCTATTTGTGCGCGGCTGTTGTACATGCCCGCGCTGTGGCATTGAACCACGGCTGTCGAACCGTAGATGTCTATGATAAGGCCTGCCAGTGAGTCGCCCTCACCATGAACAAGTCGGTAGCAGGTGGTGTCCTCGCTGCCTGTAAGTTGCAGAGAACAACGTAGCTGATATGCCTGTTGTAGTCTCTCTTGCCACCAAGCATCGTCCAGCTCTACATCCTTGAAGCTCAATATGCGCACTGCAATAGAGCCTGAGGAGTAGTGTCCACGTCCCAAGAATTTTGCTTGATTGCTATATACATCGACAATCTCGCCTTCGTCCAACTCGCCCCCTTTTTCGCGTGAGTCGCTTGTGCTAACAGAAATAGATTGTATGGCCCCAGAGAATATCCAAGGGTGATAGCGAAGGATAGATTCCTCTTTGCCTCTGCGTAAAATTATGCGGGGGTGTTTAGTTTGACTCATTGTAGTATGTGTGTTATTGAAAATATTTTGTGCGAGGATTCTATTTGCTCGCAAGAAGTTTAAGGTAAATCTGGTGACATATCCATGCGTCGGTTGCGGCATAGATTTGTTGTTTCTCAGTTAGCTGTTGAGACTCCCAGTTGCTCAATCTTTGGGCTTTAGAAATTTTTGCGCCAAGTACTATGGCTGATATGCTCCTTAGACTCAAATCGTTAATGCCATGCTCTCCAACTATGCTTTGCAAATCAACAAATCCACGTGGAGTGAAGTTGCGTAGGCGTTGTAGTCCTTTGATGTCGTCACGTACGGCTGCACCAATCTTAAGGATGTTTTCTCTCTCTAGTGGTTTGAAGAACTTATTCTCTAGCTTTAGCATGTGTAGACGGAACAAAAATGAATATTTGTCGTCTGATAGCTGCAATAGTGATATGTTATTTGGAGCAGCACCTTTCTTGAAGCATGGGCGTGTCTCGGTGTCAAAACCTATTATGGGTTGTTGCATAAGATAGTCTATAGCCTCATGTGCCACCGCAGTGGTGTCTGCAACAACTATCTCGCCCTCAAACCCTACCAAGGGCAATAGGTTAATCTCGTCTGGTGTTATATGTTCTTTAAATTTCTCCACGCCACAAAGTTATCCCTTTTTGCTTAGTTTTCCATCTTTGTGACCAACTATTTCACCCTTATCAAGTAATTTTTCTATTTGTTCAATCACAACATCGGCATCTTTGGGTATGCTGCGAACTATTTCTTTGACATCAAGAGGCTGAACCTCTAGGAGCTTTAGGATTTGAGTTTCGAGCTTTGGCTTTGTGCTTCGGCACACATCACATGTGAGACATGGGCTAGGGTTGCTCTCGCCAAAGTATTCTTGAATGATAACACTACGGCATTTATCCATGGAGAAGCCGTAGTTACTCATGCTCTCTAGACGCGCGATAGCCGCATTCTTTCTGAGCAGGTAGCTCTCGGGAGAGATGTATAAATCTTGCTGTGGCACACGCGGTTGAAACAGTATTAGCATGGGTACCATATCACGCTTTTTATAGTGCAAGACCTGCATGTTCTGAAGTATCTTCAATAGCTCGACAACTCTCTCTGGGGTATATCCCGTTAGTGTAGCTATCTCATTCTCGTCTATCGAGACGTAGGAGGTGAAGATGCCCGAGTACTTGCGCAGCAGCACCGTAAGTATGGCCTCTACTTGTTGGACCTGAACCCTTGTGCGGTATAGTGACTCGCGCGAGACCTTGATATTGACTCTTGAGCGGCGTTCAACCTCATCGGTCAGGGTCAAATAGTTATTGTATTGCAGTATCTTGATGGCGCTATTTACGTTAAGAGGGAACTTCTTGAAGCGTATGGCAAAGTCATTAACGCTAAATATATTAGGGTACATGGCTCCCTCGCCTATACCTATCTGCAAGAAGTTGTTTATATCTTGATACATATCCTTGACTGATTCGATAGTAGGAAATTCGAGATTCAGCCTTTTGCCTGCCCTGATATTGTCGTCGGGACCAACCAACAGCACTGCATACGACAGCTTTCCATCACGCCCTGCACGTCCCGCCTCTTGGTAGTAGGCCTCGATAGAATCGCATAGGTCATAGTGGACGACAAACCTCACATCGGCTTTGTCTATGCCCATGCCAAATGCGTTTGTAGCCACCATAACACGCTTCTGGTTTCTTATCCATCTCTCTTGCTTTATGGTGCGTGTTTGGTAGGGGAGGCCTCCGTGATAAAATTCTGCTGAAATGCCATTTTCCTCTAGCATGGCACACAGCTGCTCACACTCCTGACGGGTGCGAGCATAGACTATACCGCAGCCGTCGACATTGTTTATTACGCGTAGCAGGTGCTCGTTCTTATCCTCGACCTTGCGGACTATGTAATGTATGTTGTTTCTTTTAGGACTTTGCTGAAAGACATGAGGCTCATCCAGTTTAAGGTTGTCGATTATCTCTTGCTTCACCTCTGGTGTGGCCGAGGCCGTAAGTGCCAACATCACAGCTTCGGGTTTGAGACTTCTTAGCGTGGCGATATTTAGGTACTGAGGTCTAAAGTCGTGCCCCCACTGAGCTATGCAGTGAGCCTCGTCAACGGCTATTAGCGAGACCTTCATCTTCGAGAAGCGAACACGGAACATCTCGCTGGCAATTCTCTCTGGAGAGATATAGAGCAGCTTGGTGTTGCCATAGACGCAGTTGTCAAGGGTCATGTCTATCTGTCGAGGTGTCATGCCCGAATGTATGGCACGAGCCAAGATGCCCTTCTTGCGCAGGGCGTCGACCTGATCCTTCATAAGCGAAATCAGGGGCGTTATAACGATGCAAATACCCTCAAGGTAGAGTGCAGGAATCTGGTATAGTAGTGACTTGCCACCACCCGTAGGCAGCAGCACAAGAGTATCCTTGGCACTACAAACGCTTGTTATTGCCTCAAGCTGATTCTCGCGAAAGGAGTCGTATTTCCAGTAGCGTTTTAATATCTCTAGAAACTTGTCCTGCATAGAGTACTAAATTATGCCCAGTAGATCCAAGAATATCAATGATATAACCACAGGAGCCACAAACTTAATAATGAACAGTGCCACCTTATATAAGTGTGCCGTGTTACCACCTAGAGTGCCATAGTTGGTAATCTCACCTTTAAGTACTTTCTTGTCCATAAACCAGCCAGTAAAGATGCTAATCAGCAGTCCCCCTAGAGGTAGGGTGTATACCGAAGTCAGATTATCGAAGAAATCAAAGAGTGTCTCCCCTCCGATTCTTATTACCGAATTGGGCATCATAGAATTTACACACAGCCCGCCAGTAATAGTGACTAGAGCGATAGAGATATTAACCGCCTTCTTACGTGATACCTTAAGTTCCTCGCTGATGTAGGCTGTGATAACTTCAATCAGCGATATAGACGATGTTATGGCTGCTACGATAATAATAAAGAAGAAGAGGATGGATACAAAGTAGCCTCCCGTCATCTGCTGGAAGATATTTGGTAGCGTAATAAACACAAGCTCTGGTCCCGATGTTGGGTTGATGCCAAAAGAGAATACTGATGGGAAGATTACAAGACCGCTCAATATGGCCACAGTAACGTCACATAGTGCTACGGTTGCTGCTGTGCGATAGAGGTTTACGTCTTTGTTGATGTATGAACCATAGGTAATCATAGCTCCCATGCCTAGGCTCAGCGAGAAGAATGCCTGTCCAACGGCTTGTAGTATTACAGATATAGTAATCTTAGAAAAGTCAGGATAGAACAAGAACTTAACGCCTTCGATAGCGTTAGGTAAACGTAGCGAGTTGATAATAAGGCATATCATCAAAACAACCATCATGGGCATAAGAACCTTGGTGAATTTCTCGATTCCCTTTTCTATTCCTAGTCGCGCGATGACATAGTTGCCAATAACAAAAACTATCATGTAGATAAAAGGCTTTGTGCCACTAGAGATAAAGCTGCTGAAGTTAGTTTGTATTTCTTCTACTCCCTTGCCGGCAAATCCATTCATGATAGATTCTAGGAAAAATTCTACTCCCCAACCCGAGATTACCATATAGAAAGATGAAATCATAAAGGCTGTGAGTACGCCCAATAGGCCTATTCCTGGCCATAGCGTGCGCTTAGGCTTGGTAAGCGTGCGGAAGGCTCCAAAGGTATTACCGCGGGTTCTACGTCCTATAACAAGCTCAGATAGCAGTATGGGTACTGCAATAAGTAGGCTTACTAATATATATACAAAGAGAAAGGCTCCACCTCCGTTTTCGCCTGCAATGTAGGGGAATCTCCATATATTTCCTAGTCCTATGACCGAGCCGCCCACGGCTGCTATAACTCCGAACTTACTTTTAAATGAACCTCTTGCTGTCATAATTATTGTTGTGTATTAGTGGCCATAGCGTTTTTGATGTCCTTGTTTAAGAACTTCTCTGACACTACAACCTTTATCGCCTTGTCGATAATGCTAAACTCGAAGGGCGAGTAGCCTAGAGCCTCGCCGTCGACCTCGACAGCTATCTCGGGGCTTGATTCTATTCGTATGTTGCGACCACGGCTGTGTTTTACGCGTGGTACTTTAAATATCTTGCCGTTGTAAAGGGCACCAAAATTCAAGAATATTCTTAGTTTTGGTAGGTTTTGGATAATGGTAACATCAAAGAGTCCATCGTCGGCCACAGCCTCAGGATTCTGTATCATACCACCGCCATTGTATTTTCCAATGCCTATGGTGCCACTATACACCAAATCATTGATTGTTAGATTGTCGTCGACATATATCTTAACTCCTGTTGAAGAGTATTTCATTACGGCCTTTATTGCGCTCCAGATATACATCCAACGGTTAAACTTGCCCTCTTGTTTGAGGTGGTTGTATCGTTTGTTGACCTCGGCATCAAAACCAATACCCGCTACATTGGCCATATAGCGGGTTTGTTTGTATGAGGCTTTATGATAGCTTATGCAGCCTATATCTTGCAGAAAGCAATGTCCTGCAACTATGGCTTTGATAGCTTCAGAGTACTTGCGAGGTATGCCAAACATGCGTATCCAGTCGTTGCCTGTACCAACGGCAATAACAGAAACCAGCACATCTGAGGTGGCGCATCTCTTTTGGATAAAAAGACCGTTTACAACCTCGTGTATTGTGCCATCTCCGCCAACCACGATAATCTGACGAAAGCCTTTCTCTACGGCCTCCACAGCAAGCTCGGTGGCGTGGAACTGGTGCTCCGTAAAAGCATACTCGTGCGTGATTCGATTGTCTCGCAAAAGCTTGCTTATGGTGGGCCAGTCGGTAAGACCCTTGCCATTACCCGCAACAGGATTTATGATTATAAACCAATGACTTTCCTCTGACATACTACTATTATTTTGTAGGGATATTTTCTAGTGTCGAGCACAAGAAGTCCCAGAATTTATCTACCGAAGCGATGTGCACTTTCTCGTCTGGTGAGTGTGGGTGGCGGATGGTAGGTCCAAAAGATATCATATCTAGATTTGGATATGCACCCGAGAATATACCACACTCAAGGCCAGCGTGAATAGCCATAATAGCTGGTTCGCTACCATATTTTTGTTTGTAGACACTCTGCATAGTAGAGAGGATTGGAGATTTCAGATTTGGAATCCAACCGTCATACTCGCCCTCGAAAACAACCTCGGCCTTAGCCAGCTCAAATACTGAGCGTATAGACTCAGCCAAGTCATCTTTCTCGCTCGAAGATGAGCTGCGTAGTAGTGCCAATAGCTTGATTTGTCCGTTCTCGCTTACCACGCGAGCCAAGTTTGTAGATGTCTGTGTTAAACCCTCGATAGATGGGCTCATGCGAATTACGCCATTTGGACAGCCATAAACGGCATTCAAAAGACGTTTCTGAGTGCAGTTGTCTATTACGGTTTCTGGAAGCTCGGTTTGTTCTGTTGTGGTTATCTCTATTGCGTCGTCCACACCGTCCAACTCCTCGATTACCGTGGCAGCAATATTGTTTACAAGGTCCATCATTTGGTCCTCTTTGGCTGCGTCAACAACAACGATTGCGCGCGCCTCACGTGGTATAGCATTGCGCAAACCACCACCGTCAATAGATGCTAGCATAACGCCATATTCTACTGTTATGGCTTTTAGTATGCGAACCAAAATCTTGTTGGCATTGCCTCGTCCAAGGATAATATCCATGCCAGAGTGACCACCGCTAAGTCCTGCGATTTCTATCTCGTAGGCTTTAAGCTCAGATGATTTATCTAGAGCCTGCTCTGTGTAGCTGATTGTCATGTTGGCATTGACACCACCTGCACAACCAACATAAAGCTCGCCCTCGGTCTCAGAGTCCATATTAAGCAATATGTCGCCCTCTAAGATGCCTGGTTTAAGAGCAAAGGCACCGTCCATGCCAGTCTCCTCGGCATAAGTGAATAGAGCCTCAATAGGTCCGTGTTTAAGGTCACTGCTCTCCATAACGGCAAGTGCCGCAGCAACTCCTATGCCATTGTCGGCACCTAGGGTTGTTCCGTTAGCTGTAACCCACTCGCCATCAATATAGGCCTCGATAGGGTCGGTGGTAAAGTCAAATTCTTTGTCGCCATTCTTCTGTGGGACCATGTCGATGTGTCCCTGCATGATAACGCCCTGAAGGTTCTCCATGCCAGGTGTGGCGGCCTTACGTAGCACTATGTTGCCTCCCTCATCTACGATACACTCGATGTTGTTTTGTTTTGCAAAGTCTACGATATACTCACGTAGCGCAGCCTCGTGGTGGCTAGGGTGAGGTATAGAGCAGATTGCTGCAAAGTGTTTCCAGATTAGTGAAGGTGCTAGTGCTGATATGTTTGTGTCCATAGCTTTTGTTTTTATAGTCTTTTGAGCATATTAACGATGTTGTTCTCTATGCGGTCAAGGATGTTTTGAACCTCTGTGCCACGCTCAAAGTTCTCGCCTGTGATGTGCTCGTATAGTTCGATATAACGCTCAGATACAGTTTCCACAAACTCTTCAGTCATGGTTGGCACAACCTCGCCCTCACGACCTTGGAAGCCGTTTTCCATAAGCCACTCGCGAACAAATTCTTTTGAAAGCTGACGTTGTTGCTCGCCTTTATCAAAACGCTCTTGGTAACCCTCAGCATAGAAGTAGCGTGAGCTATCAGGAGTGTGTATCTCGTCAATAAGGTAGATCTCGCCGTTCAACTTACCAAATTCGTATTTTGTATCTACAAGAATAAGTCCTTGTTTTGCGGCCATCTCAGAGCCACGTTGGAATAATGCCAAAGAGTAACGCTCTAGTTGCTCGTAGTCTTCCTTAGACACTAGTCCGCTAGAGATAATCTCCTCGCGAGAGATGTTTTGGTCGTGGCTGCCTATCTCGGCCTTAGTTGTAGGAGTAAGGATAGGTTGCTCGAAGCGTTGGTGCTCTTTCATTCCATCAGGTATGGCAACGCCACAGATGTCGCGTGCACCAGCTTTGTAGTCACGCCATGAGCTACCTGTAAGGTAAGCACGAACGATCATCTCCACAGGGAAAGAGTCGCAGCGGTGACCCACCGTTACCATAGGGTCTGGAGAAGCAATCTTCCAGTTTGGACAAATGTCTGATGTGGCATCCAAGAATTTTGATGCTATGCTATTCAAAACCTGCCCTTTGTAAGGTATGCCCTTAGGGAGAACTACGTCAAAGGCTGATATGCGGTCTGAGGCTACCATCACTAGTATGTCGTTCTTTATTGTGTAAACGTCGCGCACTTTACCTTTGTATAGGTTTTGTTGTCCTTCAAAATTGAAATCTGTCTTGATTATTGCTTCCATTTGTATGTATTTATTTTGTTTGGTTTTTATCTTCTTGTTGTTTTGTATATTTGTCAAATGCACCTACTATATGTTTTACTAGTGGGTGGCGAACTATGTCGCTGGTATCAAATTCTACTATGCCAATGTTTTTTATGCCCTTTAGTATCTTTAGCACAACGGGCAGTCCCGAGTCACTCTTGCGAGGAAGGTCCACCTGAGTCATGTCTCCCGTAACGATAAATTTAGCGTTGCGACCCATGCGGGTAAGGAACATCTTTATCTGAGACACCGTAGTGTTCTGAGCTTCATCTAGAATAACAAAGGCATTGTCCAAGGTTCGTCCACGCATATAGGCCAGTGGAGCTATCTGTACCGTGCCATCTTCCATGTATGAAGCCAGCTTTGCGGGTGGTATCATGTCGTGCAGTGCATCGTAGAGCGGCTGAAGGTAAGGGTCTAGCTTCTCTTTCATGTCTCCAGGCAGGAAACCCAACTTCTCGCCAGCCTCCACTGCGGGGCGTGTAAGTATTATTCTCTTTACCTCGCGGTTCTTCAAGGCTCTAACTGCTAGTGCTATGGCTGTATATGTCTTACCTGTGCCCGCAGGTCCTACGGCAAGCATCAAATCGCTTGTGTCATAAAGCTTTACCAGTAGTTCTTGGTTGGCAGTGCGTGCCTTGACCACCAGACCCGAGTTACCAAAGAGTATGGCGTTGGTGTCTATGGGGGCTTCAGAACTTGTTGTGCGGCCACTGAAAATCTGATCTACAACCTCTGGCGATATGTGTCCATACTTAGAGTGGTATTTAATCAGTTCCTCGATGCGTTGTTCAAATTGTGTAATATCGCCACTTGCGCCATACACTTTGAGCATGCTGCCACGAGCAACGATTTTTAGTTGTGCCGACCTTTCTACTATGCGGTTGATATTGTTGTTATCAATGCCGTAGAAAGCCCTAATGTCTATGTCTTCTATTTCGATTATCTTTTCTGTCATATAGTATCTGTTAGAAAAGATAGCCTAGGCTTAGCTGGTAGCTGCTTCTTGAAACGCTAGGGTTTATGGTTTGGTCGCTCATAACAATGGTTTGTGTTTGGCTGTTGATATTGCGTAGATATCTAGCGTCAATAGTTATGCTTCCTAAATTTACACCTCCACCAAGAATAAACGAGCTAACGCTTTCCTTGCTAAGAGCAGAGCTTGTGTTGAACAAACTGCCGTCCTTATTATCATAGAGTGTGAAGTTTAAACCCACGCCAAGTCTCAATAGACCTAGTTTGTAACCTACCATAACGGGCACATCAATAGTATTGATGTTTACTGTCTCATATTGGTGGTCTCCAGTTTCGTATAGAGAATACTCTACCTTGTTGCTAGAGAATAGAAGTTCAGGCTGAATAAACAAAGGGCCTATGGCTATCTGCGACTGAAGACCTATGTGGTAACCTGTTTGTGCGTCGGCACCAAATACGTTAGATGCAACATTCTTAACGTTAACATCAGTAAGGTTGATGCCTGCTTTTACACCGAATTTAATAGGGCTTAAGCTCCAGAGGCTCTGTGCTTGAGTAGAGCTAGTAATAGCTGCTAAAATTAATAATGTGCAAAAAAACTTTTTCATATGAGCTTTTTTATGATTAGACTTTCAAAGATAATGATTTTCCAGAACTTTTAGTATCTTTACAGACGATAATTTTTAATTTGCTAACAAATGAACTAAATCTACAAAAGATTTTATAATTTTACGTTGATTTATAATCATTAGTAAGAAATATATAACAATTCAAAAATATAAACTTATGAAAACAATAGCCCTTATTACAGGTGCAACAGCAGGTATAGGCGAGGCAACGGCCCACCGCTTGGCCGTTGCAGGATTCAATCTTATTATCACTGGTCGTCGCATGGAGCGTCTAGAAGCTTTGGCCTCTACAATCAAAGAGCAGTATGGTGTTGAGGTGCTACCTCTTAGCTTCGATGTTAGCAACTGTGCAGAGGTTGAGGCTGCCATAGAGTCTTTGCCAGAGGAGTTTAGCAAGATAGATGTGTTGGTTAATAATGCAGGTTTGGGTTTGGGTTATGCTCGTTTTGAGCAGTGCTCGACAGCCGACTGGGATACCATGATAGACACCAACGTGAAGGGTGTTCTTTATATGTCACGCATTGTGGCTCAGAAGATGGCTCCCAGTGGCGAGGGTCTTATCATTAATGTAGGTTCTATTGCTGGCACGCAGACTTCTCCAAATGGGGTTGTTTATGCAGCGACTAAGGCCGCGTTGCACTCTATGACTCTTGGTATGCGTGTTGATTTGCTACCTCTAGGCATACGTGTTAGCGAGGTTCGTCCGGGTGTTACACGCACCGAGTTTGTGGATGTGCGCGCTCATGGAGATTTAACCTTCAAGGACAAAGTATATGGCGGTCTAGAGCCTCTAGAGGCTAAGGATCTTGCCGAGGCCATAGGTTGGATAGCCACTCAGCCAACAAATGTAAACATCTCTGAGCTAGAGATTACGCCACAGCGTCAGGCTTCGGTAAACCACCTATTGCGTAAATAGAATACAGATAAGATACTTTTAAACCGATAAAAGCGTTATATCTAAATACTAAAAACTCAATATATGTTTTATAACATGAACTTAGAATTCCTACTGATTATTATCGTAGGTGTTGTGGGTATGATAGTTCAATCTCGCCTACAATATGTGTTTAAGAAATATTCGCAGGTGCCTTTTGCAGAGACTGGCGCGCAGGTTGCCGAGCGAATGTTGCGCGAGAATGGCATCTATGATGTCAAGGTTGTTTCGACTTCGGGACACCTTACAGACCATTATAACCCAGCTACAAAGACTGTCAACCTTAGCCAAAGCGTGTATGGTAGTAGAAGTGTTTCGGCTGCTGCTGTTGCGGCACACGAATGTGGGCATGCCCTGCAGCACGCTAAAGGTTATGCGCCGCTAAAGCTTCGTTCGGCACTGGTTCCTGTTGTTAGCTTCTCGTCTATGTGGGCTACATGGGTTATCATTGCTGGTGTGTTGCTTATAAATACTGTCCCAGAATTGTTGTGGGTAGGTATAGGTATGATAGCCATGTCGGCACTATTTAGTATAGTGACGCTTCCAGTAGAGTATAATGCTTCTAATCGCGCACTAAAGTGGTTGGATAATAGCTATAACTTGGATAGTGTAAGTTCGGCGCAGGCTCATGAGGCTCTTTCTTGGGCTGCACGCACCTATCTTGTTGCGGCACTATCGGCCATTGCTACTTTGCTTTATTACTTAAGCATGGCAAGAGGTCGCGACTAAAATAAATGACTAATAAGTGCTCATCTGCTGCCTTACTAGATTTTATATCCTGTCCTCACATACCTAAAGTATGCTGTGGAGGACACAAAATCAGAGCGTTGCAGCTAATCACTTCTTAGCCATTTATGTAGAAAAAGGGATTAATTAATAAGTGCTCATCTGCTGCCTTACTAGATTTTATATCCTGTCCTCACATACCTAAAGTATGCTGCGGAGGACACAAAATCAGAGTGTTGCAGCTAATCACTTCTTAGCCACATTTTACAGAAAAAGTAAAGGGAATAACTTTATAGTTATTCCCTTATTTTATGCGTTTACATAAAGAATATTGATACTCCAACCACACTGATTATTGCTCCCAGAATCTCGCGCGAGCTGACCTTCTGTCCCAAGAACACATGTGCGGGCCAGAGGATGAAGATAGGCGTCAGTGCCATAAGTGTTGAGGCTATGCCTGCCTTGGTATATTGAACAGCCATAAGCGACAAAGAAACTCCTATGAAAGGCCCTGTTACGGTGCTTATGAGTGTGGCTCTCATGGCTTTCTTGTCTTTGAGCCCTTGGCGTAGCTTGTCGAACGAGCGACCAAAGTACATGGCAGTGATAAACCCCAAGCCTCCTACCACAGCTCTGATAAAGGTTGATGCAAAGGGTATCATGTCTACTACCGACTGGTTTGCAGCGGCTGCCGACAGAGCATATTCATTCATGCCGAGTTTACTCAGTACCAGTCCTAGCCCTTGGCCCATGCCTGCTCCTATGCCTAGTAGCACGCCTTTTAGAGGGAGTTTGAGAGCTAGTTTATGATCCTTGGATTCGCGATTCAAAACAGACATGGCTATACCAAAGATGGTTACAGCCATGCCTATAAGATATTGAAAAGACAGCTTTTCGCCAAGTAGAATCCATGCCGAAAAAGCCGCTGAGGCTGGTGCCAGAGTCATAAATAGCTGACCAAAGCGTGAGCCTATAATGATGTATGAATTAAAAAGGCAGTAGTCGCCAAGCACATATCCCACAAAGCCCGATAGTGCGAGCCATGCCCATGCTTTTGTAGATACAAAGCTAGGGTAGGGAGTGCCTGTAAAAAACCACAGTGTCAAACCCAATAGTAGCACAGAGAGAACCATGCGCGTTACATTAAGCTGCAAGGCTCCCATTCTTTTGCTGGCCACCTCTGCCGTAAGCGCAGTGAGGGTCCATGTCATGGCAACACCCAGTGATATTACTTCGCCCAGATAATTCAGCATTGATTTATTGTGCTAGTAGCTGTTTTACTGCCTCCGAGATGGCGCGACCATCGGCCTTGCCCGCAAGGCGTTTTGTTGCAGTACCCATAACCTTACCCATGTGTGAAGGCTCGCTGGCTCCAACCTCTGCTATTATAGCCTTAAGCTCAGCTTCAAGCTCCTCTTGGCTAAGTTGTTGAGGTAGATAAACATCCATGTATGAAGCCTCTTGAAGTTCTTTCTCTGCAAGTTCGGCACGGTTTTGTTCGTTGTAGATTATCGCGCTCTCCTTGCGTTGTTTAACAAGCTTCTGGATAATCTTTATAAGGTCATCGTCGCTAAGTTCGTCTTTGCCTGCGCTTGCTGTTTTGGCAAGTAGGATGGCTGCCTTGATGGCGCGTAGAGATTCTAGTTTCTCTTTTTCTTTGGCTAGCATTGCTGACTTGATGTCGGCTGTAATTTGTAGTTCTAAGTTCATAATATTTTTAGTTAGATTTATTTGCGTTCTATCTCTCGTAAGTTATCTATCTTCTTCTTCTCAAGGAAGTCGTAGATGCCACCCAAGTGCTCTATGACCTGACCATTAGAAAACTCGTAAGTCTTGCTCACCAATCCGTCAAGGAAGTCACGGTCATGTGACACCACTATCATGGTGCCGTCAAAATTCTGCAAGGCCTCTTTCAGTATCTCCTTTGTGCGTATGTCGAGGTGGTTGGTCGGCTCATCGAGAATAAGTAGGTTCACTGGTTCGAGCAGCAGCTTTATCATGGCTAGACGTGTGCGCTCGCCTCCCGAGAGAACCTTCACGTATTTGTCGATGTCGTCTCTTCCAAACATAAATGCACCCAGAATATCGCGTATCTTGGTGCGTATATCTCCAACGGCAATGTCGTCTATGGTCTTAAATACTGTTGTGTTGCCGTCGAGCATAGAGGCTTGATTCTGTGCAAAGTAGCCTATCTTCAGGTTGTGGCCTAGCTGCAGAGAACCATCGAAATCTATCTCCTGCATTATGGCCTTTACCATGGTTGATTTACCTTGTCCGTTCTTGCCAACAAAGGCAATCTTCTCTCCACGTTCTATGACGATGCTGGCATCCTTAAACACGTTGTGCTGGTCATAGCTTTTGCTCATAGCTTGCGTTATAACAGGGTAGGCACCCGAGCGTGGAGCTGGAGGGAACTTCAGATTTAGTGCGCTGCGGTCCTCCTCGTCGACCTGCACAAGTTCTAGTTTCTCGAGCATCCTTACGCGTGACTGAACCTGATTGGTCTTTGAGTATGTGCCCTTAAATCGCTCTATAAAGTCGCGATTGTCGGCTATTATCTTCTGTTGGTTTTCGTAGGCTGCAATCTGCTGCTGGCGTCTCTCGGCGCGCAGTTCAAGATACTTAGAGTAGTTGACCTTATAGTCGTATATGCGCCCCATGGTAATCTCCACGGTGCGAGTTGTGATGTTGTCTACAAAGGCCTTGTCATGCGATATTACTATAACCGAGTTGGCCGAATTGATGATAAATTGCTCTAGCCACTCTATGGATTCTATATCAAGGTGGTTGGTCGGCTCATCGAGAAGTAACAGGGTTGGTTTTTGAAGCAGTAGCTTAACCAGCTCTATGCGCATTCTCCAGCCGCCGCTAAACTCTGTGGTCTGACGATCAAAGTCGCTACGCAAGAAACCCATACCTAGTAGTGCACGCTCAACATCCTCTTGGTAGTTGGTAAGGTCTATGTCGTAGAATTTCTCAGACAGCGAGGTGGCTTTTTCGATTATGGCCATATACTCGTCACTCTCATAGTCGGTGCGAGTCTCAAGCTGTTTGTTCAGCTCGTCGATTTCTCGCTCCGCCTCGAACAAGTGGGCAAAGGCCTGACAAGTCTCCTCATATACGGTACGGCCATTTTCGACCATAAGGTGCTGGGGCAGGTAGCCTATCTTGCCGCCATCAACCACCGAGATGCGTCCACGGGTTGGGGTTTGCACGCCAGAGATGATTTTGAGCATGGTTGACTTGCCTGCTCCGTTCTTACCCATTAGGGCGATGCGGTCTTTGTCGTTGATTACAAACGATATATCTTTAAAGAGAGTTGTGCTTCCAAACTCTACTGTTATTCC
>JAWXTS010000030.1:0-17863 GCA_044433305.1 Rikenellaceae bacterium
TAATTAAAGTCTATTAGAATTTACCTGCTTATCTATCTGTCGCACACTTTGTGTGCCCGCGCAGACCGCGGGTGTATAGTCTAAGGTGTCGGTTCTAATTAAAGTCTATTAGAATTTGCTGGCTCATCTATCTGTCGCACACTTTGTGTGCCCGCGCAGACCGCGGGTGTATAGTCTAGGGTCTCCATTCTAATGGAGGTTTATTAGTATTCAAACCTCTGTTCTAAATCGAGGTATATTAGCTTACCATATAAAATAAATAAAGGCTGGTTCAAACCGAACCAGCCTTTATTATGCTTGTATCTCTTGGGGTTTAGATGCTGAAAGCGTCGAAGCCGCCGTCGATAACGGTAAGGGTGCCCGAAACGAATTTAGAGCCCTCGCTAGCCAACCATTGAAGTGTGCCTAGCAGCTCCTCTGGTTCGCCAAAGCGACCAAATGGCGTGTGGGCGATGATGGTCTCGGCACGTGGGGTAAGGCTGCCGTCAGGGTTGGTAAGAAGAGCGCGGTTCTGCTCTGTAAGGAAGAAGCCTGGGGCGATGGCGTTAACACGAAGTCCTGGGCCAAATTTTGTTGCTAGCTCGCCACACATATATTTTGTGAAGTTGACAACAGCGGCCTTAGCAACGCCGTAGCCTGCAACGCGAGTAAGTGGACGGATAGCACTCTCTGAAGACACATTGATAATCGAACCCTCTTTAGTGTCGACCATAGCTTTTGCAAATACCATTGTAGGAAGCACCGTGCCAAATAGGTTTAGCTCGGTAACTTTCTTGAAAGCATCAACATCCAAGTCGAAGATTGTTTTGTCGGGAGCGATGGTTGCGCCAGCCATGTTGCCGCCAGCACCATTTATAAGGACGTCTATCTTGCCATACTTGGCCATGATATCGGTGTAGTTTTGTTCTAGCACTTCTTTGTTAAGCACGTCGGTGTATAGGAATGTAGCCTCGCCACCGTTTGCACGTACAGCAGCCTCTAGGTCTTTGCCTGCCTGCTCGGCGCGGTCAAGGATTACGACTTTCGCACCTTGTTCGGCAAAGTGGTGTACCATTGAAGTTCCAAGGATTCCTGCAGCACCAGTGATGATGATGACCTTGTCTTTAACACAAAATAAATTTTTCATATCTGTTGGTTTTAGGTTTTTAGCTATATGTATATATACAAATGTAGCAACTTTTTTTTGATATTCCCTCTATAAACCAACAAAAATCAGACAAACCCTAGAATCCTATTGGCTTCTGAGCAAAGGTTTTGAACCCATCACCAAAGGTCTCGTAGGCGTTGACGACAACCACAAAGGCCGCAGGGTCTATCTCGTGAATCTTGTATTGCATGCGCGCAATTTCGTTTCGGCTTACCACTACAAAAATCATCTCCTTATTCTGCTTTGTATATAGTCCTGCCGACTTGATGTAGGTGCCTCCGCGGACCATGTCGTCTACTATGTGCAGGCGAATCTGCTCGTGCTCCTCAGATATGATAAATAGGAGTTTGTCGTAGCTGGCACCATCTATTACAAAGTCTATCATCTTGGTAGCCACAAAGATAGTTATTATGGAATATAGGGGTAGGGTCCAGTCACCAAACACGATAAGACCAAAAAGTACAACCATAGAGTCGACAAGAAGTATGGCTCTCGAGAAGGTCAGCTTTGTGAATTTGGCCAGAGTCATGGCTACGATGTCTGTGCCTCCAGATGTGGCGTGGGAGCGTATGATAAGGCCGAGTCCAGCACCTGAGACAACACCACCGAATAGGCATGCTAGCATGATGTCGCCTGATAGATTTATCGCTCCGCCCAACATGGTGGCAGGGTCCGAGCCTATGAACATGGTCATGGCATTCATCATAAATGGCACTGCCACGGCTATGCACACGGTTTTTGTTCCGAAGGTGCGACCAAAGACTTTTAGAGATAATAGCAGAAGTGGAATATCGAACAGAAGTCCGAATGTTCCTACTTGTATAGATGGAAATAGTGAGTGCAGTACGATACCCATGCCATAGACGCCACCAGGCACTATCTTATAGGGGTTGATGAATAGGACGTAAGCTGCCGACATTATCACTCCTCCTAGGAACATATATGACCATTCTGAGACTACTTGTTTCTTAGAAAGGAGTTGTTTTTTTAGTTTGCGAACCATATAATATTGTTTATAGCGAAATGTTGAATTTAAGAATACTTATACTTTTATGCTGCAAAAATACATATAATTTTATACATTTCAGGCATAATCTGTGTAATTTTTTGCAAAATTGGCGATTAGCCATTATGTTTGCATAATTTTGCCGATATTTATTAAAATTGTAAAGCAAAATATGGTAATTAACATACTAATTATAATCGCGGCGTACCTGCTTGGTTCTATACCTAGTGCTGTTTGGATAGGCAAGAAGTTCTATGGTATCGATGTGCGTGAACATGGCAGTAAGAATGCTGGGGCAACCAATACTCTCAGAGTGCTGGGAGGTAAGGCTGCGGCAGTGGTATTCACCATGGATATTGTCAAGGGTGCTGCGGCGGTGACGCTGAGTCGCTTGAGTAGTTTTTCTCAGTCAGATTCGCTTTATATTTTTGAAATTATCCTTATCTTTGCAGCGATATTTGGACATATATTCCCTGTATTTGCTGGCTTCAAGGGAGGCAAGGGTGTGGCTACACTTGCAGGAGCTACCATAGCCCTGTTGCCACTTACGGCACTTACATGCCTTGGATGCTTTATTTTAGTGCTTGCAATTACTCATTATGTATCTGTTGGCTCTATGATTACGGGAATAGTATTTCCCTTTGTTTCGTATTTTGTGTTTGGCAATACCGCGCTGCCGCTGGTGATTTATAGCTCAAGTGTGGCTGTGCTGCTTCTGATTACGCACAGAAAGAACATAAAACGACTCCTGAATAAAGAAGAATCTAAAACATACATATTTACAAAACCTAAAACCACAGCAAAATAATGATAGACGGCAACCTTATAAGGTGGTATGAATCTAGCTTTCGCGAGAACCGTGAGCTACCAGCTCTTGTTGACTACTTCAGCAAGGAGCAATATTCATATTTTGAGATGGCTCGACAAATAGCAAAGGTACATTTGGTATTTGATTATTGTAAGATTAAAAAGGGTGATAAGATTTCGCTTGTAGGTCGCAATACTCCAAACTGGTGTATAACCTACCTTGCTACCATCACCTATGGCGCGGTTATAGTTCCTATCTTGCAGGACTTTAAACCTGATGATATTCATCATATTGTTAATCATAGTGATTCGCAGCTTTTCTTTACAGGTAAGGCTATATGGGATAATATTGACCCTGATAGACTAGAGAACGTTAAGGCCATATTCTCGATAGAAGATTTTGGCTGCTTGTATGAGCATCGTGGCCATAAGATTAAGAGTTATGCCAGCGATATAGAGAAACACTTCCGCAAGAAATATCCAAAAGGATTTACCACAGACAACATAAAGTATGCTCAGATCGAAAATGACGACGTGGTGCTTATCAATTACACTTCGGGCACTTCGGGCTTTAGTAAGGGCGTGATACTTACGGTCAACAACTTGACAGGAAATGTTAAGTTTGGACATACCATAGAGGCTTATTACAAGGGCAGTAAGACTCTGTCATTCTTGCCACTGGCCCATGCTTATGGCTGTGCGTTTGACTTCCTGCTGCCGCTTACCGTTGGCGGAGGAGTTACCTTGCTGGGTAAGATTCCTACCCCTAAAGTTCTGGTTCAGGCACTGTCTGAGGTTAGACCTAACCTTATTTGTTGCGTGCCTCTTATCCTAGAGAAAATTTATAAGAAGCAGCTTAAGCCGTTGCTTGAGAAGAACCTTATGCGTGTTGCGGTTAATATTCCTGTTGTAAACAACCAGATATATGGCCAAATGCGTAAGAAACTTATGGATGCCTTTGGTGGCAACTTCAAGGCCTTTATCGTTGGTGGAGCACCACTAAACGGCGAGGTAGAGCAGTTTCTGCGCAAGATAAAATTCCCATTCACCGTTGGTTATGGCATGAGCGAGTGCGGACCTCTTATCTCATATACTCCGGCCGATGAGTTCAAGCTTACTTCATGTGGTCGTGCTATCGAGGGACATATGAATGCACGTATTGATTCTCCAGATCCTGAGAATATTGCAGGCGAAATTTGTGTTTGGGGCGAGCACGTGATGAAGGGCTACTACAAAAACGAGGAAGCTACAAAGGCTGTGCTTGACGAGGACGGCACTTTGCACACGGGCGATATAGGTACTATGAGTGCGGACGGCACAATTTATATCCGTGGCCGTTGTAAGTCGATGATACTTAGTGCCAGCGGTCAGAATATCTACCCAGAGGAGATAGAAGACAAACTTAATAATATGCCTTATGTTTTGGAGAGCATCGTAGTGGATAGGGCAGGCAAGTTGGTTGCTTTGATATACCCAGATTTTGAGCAGATAGATGCTGAGTCTATCCCTCGTGATAAGATAGAGGAGCTTTTGAATCAGTCGCGTATTGCGGTCAACAAAACTATTGCAGGCTATGAGCAACTTGCGAGTGTTGTGGTTTATCCTACTGAGTTTGAGCGCACGCCAAAACGTAGTATCAAACGCTATCTTTACAATATCTAACTGTAATATAATCAACAATAAGAGCTCCCGCATAACGTTTGTTTACTGCGGGAGCTTTTGTTTGGGGCTTGGGCGTTTGAAATCTCTCTAAAAATATATATCTTTGTAGGATTATAGTGTCAAAGAATTGACATGACCTCAAGAGTTCGCTCTGGGGGCAAACATAAAATAATATGGACAACGATAAAAAATATACTTGCAACAAGAATAACTGCAAATTTGAAATAGACCGCGGAGCAGCTTTCTCTGTCGATGAGGATGGTTCTTCCGTGGCTGTATCGATAGAATCAGGTTATAAGTTACATTCTACCAACTGGCTAGAGGAAGTACCCGAGGTATTGGACAATAATATCTTCGAGGTGCGTTTCAAGAATACACGCCGTGGCTACTACGCTAATGTCAATAACTTGCCACTAAAGAAAGGCGACATTGTAGCCGTTGAGTCATCACCTGGTCATGATGTGGGTATCATCTCTCTTACGGGAGACCTTGTAGCACGTCAGATGAAACGTGTGGGTTTCAATCCGCAAAATGGTGAGTTCAAAAAAATATACCGCAAGGCAAAACCTTATGACATTGAGAAATGGCAGGATGCCATAGCCTTGGAACATGACACCATGATACGTGCACGTCAGTATGCTGCCCAGTTGGGGTTGGATATGAAGATTGGCGATGTGGAGTATCAGGGCGATAAGATTAAAGCCATCTTCTACTATATTGCAGATGAGCGTGTGGACTTCCGCGAGTTGATAAAAGTCTTTGCTGAGCAGTTCAGAATCCGCGTTGAGATGAAGCAGATTGGTGCGCGTCAGGAGGCAGGTCGTATAGGCGGCTTGGGTTCTTGTGGTCGCGAGCAGTGCTGCTCATCATGGATTTCTAGCTTTGTGTCGGTAACTACAAATACTGCACGTACCCAAGATATTTCGCTTAATCCGCAGAAGCTGGCAGGTCAGTGTGGTAAGCTTAAGTGCTGTCTGACCTACGAGTTTGACTCTTATATGGACGCACGTCGCGAGCTGCCAAGAGTCAATCAGCCTCTTCAGATTCTTGAGGGCAACTACTTCTTGGTTAAGACAGACATCCTTACTCACACCATGTCGTTTAGCACAGATCCTCATTCACTAGCCAATATGAAGTCTATATCGGCCAAACGTGTTCGTGAGATACAGAAACTAAATGCTCAAGGCATCAAACCAGATACTCTGGAGAGTGCAGAGGTTAATGCTAGCCGCAGAGCACTTCAGGAGCCAACCTTCACTAATGCCATGGGTCAGGAGAGCATCACGCGCTTCGACCGTTCTAAGGGAGGTGATAGACGCAATAATGGCAACCGTAGTCGTAATGGTGGGCGCAACAATCGCAATTCGGCTCATCGTTCAGAGAACCTAGACCAGAATAAAGTCGAGAAAGTTGACAAGAGCGAGAATACAAATCAGCCTAATCAACCTAAGCGTGGACCAAGGCCTCAGAACAGAGGGAACAACCCTTCTCAGGAGCGCAAAACTCAAGATAGGGACCCTAAGGCTCCACGTGTAGAGAAAGTGGAGCGCGCGGAGAGAGCACCACAAGCCAAAGCTCCTCAAGGTGAGAACAACGCTGAGGGAACAAATAATGCTGCACCACGTCGCAATAACGGCCCTAGAGGTGGAAACAGAAACGGTAATAGAGGTGGTCAACGAAGACCTCGCCCAAATAACAATGCCACTGGCGAGAACAACAAGCCAAGCGGTAACCAAGGCGGTGGCGAATCTAAATAACCATGTTTAGAGCATTTATACTATCCGTAATAATATTTTGGCTAAGCTCGTGTGTGCCTAGCCAAAATACTTTTATTGCTGACATAAAGGCTCAGACGTGGAACGATAAGGCTCAGGTGAGCTATGCTAATGGCGACACGATGAGTATCAAAGATATATCGTTGACAGTGCGATATACCTCGATGCTGAAGGATAGTCTGCTAGGGGTTGAGGTGAAAGTCGAAGACCCTGAAGGGTACTATATCATAGATAGCCTGATGCTAGAGACACCAGCAACAAGAGAGCATTTTGCTCAAAGCACCATGATGTATCGCACGGGAAACAGATTCAGATCTTCTGGAGACTATACATTTACAATTTCACCCCTGCAACGGGGCGTTAAGGGCGTAACAGCCGTAGGAATAACTATACACTAAACACCTTATGGGTAAGAATAAATACAAACGTTTTCAAGAGAACGAAACTTTTAGCTGTGTTATACAGCCACAATTTGAAGATATATTTGAGAAAGACCATCTGCTAAAGGGTAATTGGCACAAAGAATTCTTCAAGAATGATAATCCTATAACCTTGGAGCTGGGCTGCGGCAGAGGAGAATACACTATCGCCCTTGCTGAGCGTCATCCTGAACGCAACTTTATAGGCGTAGACATTAAGGGTGCTCGCCTATGGCGTGGTGCCAAGACGGCAACAGAAAACAATATGCCGAATGTGGCCTTTGTGCGCACACGCATAGAATTTATAAACTCTTTCTTTGCAGAGAATGAGGTGGACGAGATTTGGATTACCTTCCCCGATCCTCAGCTGCGCAAGCGAAGAGTCAAAAAACGCCTTACAGCACCAGAGTTCTTGGCACGCTATGCCAAGTTCTTGCGCGCCGAGGGTGCCATAAACCTTAAAACAGACTGTTTGCACCTCCACCGTTATAGCCATCTTATTGCTAGCGGCAATTCTCTGACTATCGAGGCGGCGTGCGAAGATATTTACGGCAGCGGATTTGCAGATGAAATCTTGTCGGTCAAAACAGCTTATGAGCAAATCTTCCTAAAACAAGGCATTTCGATTACCTTCCTAAGGTTTATGCTTGGTGGAAAGACAGAGTTCGAGACGCTGGAGTATGAGCCAGACAATGAGTTGTAGTAATCATCTAAACAATCTAAATACTGTATGAAGAGGATACTGTTGGTTCTTGCCATGCTTGTTGCTTTTATTAGCATGGCCATTGCGCAAAACAACCCAGCCAGTTGGGTCAGTTCTGTTAAAAAGATAGACCAAAGAAATTATACCATAGAACTTAGGGCGAGCATAACTCCCCCTTGGCATCTATACGATATGGGGCCTTATGTCGATGGACCTAATGCCACCCAGATTATCTTTACTCCTAGTGACGACTACTCGCTTGTGGGCGATGTTACCACTAGCCCTGAGCCTAAGCGCGTCTATGACAATGTGTTCGAGATGGAGATAGGTTACTTTGAGAATGCTGTGACCTTTAGTCAGAATGTGCAGCTCAGCGAGGGTGCCAATGGTGCCGCCATCGAGGCTCTTGTGGAATGGATGTGCTGCAATGAGAGCAGCTGTACACCACCCTCAGAGCAGGAATTCAGCATAGTGATTGGTGAGCTTGCTGAGGATGTGGCAAGTGCGCAGCAGAGTGCAATCTCAAATGAGATTAGCGTAGACCCTTTGCACACAAGGCCGCTGATGTCCAATATCTTGGAGGCTATAATGTGGGGTTTGGCGGCGTTGCTCACTCCGTGTGTGTTCCCTATGATACCTATGACAGTGTCTTTCTTTATCAAGAAAACGGGTAGCAGAGCCAAGGTTTCGGCCATACTCTTCGGACTGTCTATTGTAGCACTGTACACCCTACCCATAACCATAATCATTGCAACAACAAGGTTCATTGGTGGCGATGCCATTACCATTGATATACTTAAATTCTTGGCCACACACTGGATTCCTAATCTGATATTCTTTGTTGTGTTCATGATTTTTGCCATGTCATTCTTCGGTGCTTTCGAGATGGTCCTGCCTAGTAGTATAGTCAACAAGAGCGACTCTAAGGCCGACAAAGGAGGAGTTGTGGGCATACTATTTATGGCCGTGACTTTGGTGTTGGTTTCATTTTCGTGCACAGGCCCTATCGTTGGGTCGGTGCTTATATCCTCTACTTCTGGGGCTGTGTGGACTCCTGTGATAACGATGGTCGCTTTCTCGACGGCCTTTGCGTTGCCGTTTACTTTGTTCGCGTTGTTCCCTACGCTGCTTACCAAGTTACCTAAGAGTGGTGGCTGGCTGTCTAGCGTGAAGGTGGTGCTAGGATTTGTTGAGCTGGCTTTGGGTCTTAAGTTCTTGAGCATTGCAGACCAAACATACCACTGGGGCATACTCGACCGCGAGGTGTTTCTGGCTCTGTGGATAGTGATATTCTCGCTTATGGGATTCTACTTGCTGGGTAAGATTCGCTTTGCACACCAAAAGGTGAATGATTTTCTGTCTGTGCCAAGGCTTATGCTTTCGATAATAGTATTTAGCTTTGTAGTATATATGATACCGGGAATGTGGGGTGCACCACTTAAGGGACTTTCGGGTTACTTGCCTCCTATCAGCACTCAGGACTTTGTGTCGCTAAGCACCACAAGCCCACAGGTTATAAATTCTAGTGCTCAGAACGACATGTATGTAGATGGCAAGCCTAAATATAGTGATGATTTGACTTTGCCTCACGGCCTGCAAGGATTCTTTACTCTTGACGAGGCCATAGCTTATAGCAAGAAAGTTAATAAGCCTATCTTTGCAAGCTACACAGGACATGGATGTGTCAACTGCCGCGAGATGGAAGCTAGAGTGTGGTCAGATCCTAAGGTTCTCAAATTATTGAAAGAGGACTTTGTTGTGGTTGCTCTTTATTCGGATGACAAGCAGCATATGGAAGAAGAAGACTGGGTGGTGACTGCCTCGGGGCGAACAATTAAGAGCCTCGGTAAGGCGAACGTCTACTTGGCTCATACGCGCTATGGTGTCAACTCGCAACCCTACTATATGATACTAGATAGCGATGGCGACCAAATCGTAAAAGGACGTGGATATAACACTTCGATAAAAGGTTTTATTGGCTTTTTGGATAGTGGCATTGAAGCATATAACAACCAAAAATAAATAACGTGAAGCACAAACACTTAATAAATGTAGTTACCCTAGGTTGCAACAAGAACACTGTTGACTCAGAGTATATCATGGGGCAGCTGGAGATGAACGGCATGGAGGTAGTCTATGACTCTGATTCGACAGATGCTAAGACTGTGATTATCAATACCTGTGGTTTTATTGGAGATGCTAAGCAAGAGTCCATAGACACGATATTGTCTTTTGCTAGAGCCAAGCAAGAGGGGCTTATCGAGCACCTTTATGTCATAGGTTGTTTGAGCGAGCGATATAAAGAGGAACTGAGGGTAGAGATTCCTGAGGTGGACGAGATTTTTGGTGTGCGCGACTTGTCAGAGGTGGTGCTAGCCTTGGGTGGCAAGTGGCATGATGGCCCTTCGTGCATACGCAAGCTGTCTACTCCTAGCCACTACGCTTACCTTAAGATTTCTGAGGGTTGTGACCGCACGTGCGGCTACTGTGCTATACCGCTTATTCGTGGCAAGCATATATCGCTTCCGATAGAGACTCTGGTTGAGCAGGCTAAGACTCTTGCGCGACGTGGAGTAAGGGAGCTTATAGTTATAGCTCAGGATACAACATATTATGGTATAGATATTTACGGCAAGAGAATGATTGCCGAGCTTTTGAGAGAGCTATGTAAGGTTGAGGGCATAGAGTGGATACGCTTGCATTATGCTTATCCAGCAGGTTTCCCAGACGAGCTTATCGATGTTATGGCTAGCGAGCCTAAGATTTGTAAGTATCTAGATATTCCTTTTCAGCATATATCGGACAATCAGCTGCGTGCCATGCGCCGTGGTGGTGACTCGAAACAGGCATATACACTTATCGAAGAACTTCTTTGCAGGATTCCTGGTATAGCACTTCGAACAACGTTGCTTGTGGGCTATCCAGGAGAGGAGCGCGCCGACTTCGAGGCACTCAAACGCTTCGTTCAAGAGGTCAGATTTGATAGACTTGGTGTTTTTACTTATAGCCAGGAGGAGGGTACTTACTCTGCAAACAATCTTGAGGATAATGTGCCTGCGAGAACCAAGAAGCGCAGAATGGAGCGTATCATGGAGATACAGAGAGAGATTTCGATTGACAACAACTCTACTTATGTAGGCCGCAAGCTTAAAGTTATTATCGATGGCACACAAGAGGACTTCTATCTGGGCCGCACCGAATATGACTCGCCAGAGGTTGACCAGCAGGTGTGGATAGTCTCAGACAAGAAACTTAAAGTTGGAGAGTTCTATATGGTTGAGATTACTTCGGCAGATGAGTATGATTTATACGCTAGAATAGCAGAATAAAATAGACTGACTAACAAGGCGATTTTCGGCACTTCTCTTACCTCCCAATCCTCACGTACACTAAAGTACGCTGCGGTATGAGAGATTTCAAGAAGCACCAAAACTCATCCTCGTTAGTCAGTCTTTGTGTTAGACGATTCTTATCTAAAGCAATTCTTCTAGAAACTATAACGTACCATGGCCTCTACGCGGTTAGCCTGATTTGTGCTCTTGTCCATGTTGGTGCGAGTACCATAGATATACTCTAGTCCTGCCTGACAGTTCTGGACAAAGCTCCAGAATACATTGGCAACAGCATAGCGAGCACCACGATATTGACTTGCATCATAGTAGCCGTTGTTGTTAAAAAGTTTTGTTTCGCTATATCCTGCTGATACAAACACCTTCTTGCTGGCATTAAATTGTATGCCTCCCAAAAGTCCTAGAGAGCGTACGGTCTGCAACTCGCCATCGCTAGATGGATTTGGAACCATGTCTAGACCTTGTTCTGTAAGGTCCTGAATATAATCGGCTATACCCTTGCCATATACTCCCTGCATAAAGAAACAAACCTTGTCCCCAGCATTGATATTACCCGATAGCTGAGCTCCCCAAGCGAACTTGCCTTGGTTTTCGTCTGTGACAGTATTGTGGTATTGAAGGTAGCGAACAACGCCCGAACCTCTGATGTGGCTACCATATTGACCCCAACTATATTGGAAATACAAAGGTATATCTGGTACGCGTTGAGGAATGGCAGTGGCATAAGAGCCATAAGTTGCTGTGAAGTCGTGCTTCTCGGCAGCAACAGCCATGCTCCAATGATCGTCAATGTTTAGATGGTAGCGTACCATAAGGTTGCGGTTGTAGGTGTAGGCATTAGGTCCTTGCTGGTCTACTGTTGTAGGGCATGCCGTAAGGTCGCAGAAGGTGCTCACGGTCTGACCAAAGGTAAACCCTTTGAATGACACATAAGCCTTGCGTAGTCTTAGAGTGTTGCCCTCGCCATAGAAGTCGGTCTCAAGGTAACCCTCGACAAGACCTAGCGCGCGCGTGTTGCCCAGAACCTTAAAGAACAAACGAGAAGACGAAACGCTCATTTGTCCTTGCTGGCGAGTGGCGTAGTTCTCGGTCATAGGAATGTCGTAGGTAACAAAATCTTTGTTGTCGATAATTCCATCTATGTCATAAGATGTGGTCATCTGCACAAATCCGCCTATACCGAATAAGAACCTGTTCTTGTCGCCCACGATAACAAAGCGTGGTGCTTGCGACTCCTTGATGCCTGCTGACATGGTGCTTGCGAATACCTCACGGTAGTCTACCTTCAGCTTACGGTCATGTTCTTTGGCAAACATCAATAAGATGGGGGCACTGTTTTCTCTAAGATTGGTGTACTGCGGTTGATAGCTTGTATAGCTGTCTGTAACCGATTCCATAGGCATGTCGCTATCCTGAGCATAACTACTTACGCTAGCCAATATACCTGCGAAAATGAGGAGCATACAAAGTCGAATTTTTTTCATACAATTAATTTTTTAGATTAAATTCATGGCCAAGATTGTCATAATTATGGCTCTGGGTTGATTACTAATCAACTTCTATGCCGAACTAAGCTTATGGTATGTCATGTATTTGGAAACTTAGTTAAAAGTCGTTACATTTGATATTCTTAAAAAACATCACCACTATGCATAATAATCTTAGAGAATATATACAAGTGCTTGAAGAGCATGATCAACTGTTGAGGATAACAGCAAAGGTAGACCCCGTGCTCGAAATAGCAGAGATAACCGACCGAGAGAGTAAGCTTGAGGGCGGTGGCAAGGCCCTGCTATTTGAGAATTGTGGGGGCGACTTTCCTGTTATAACCAATATGTTTGGCTCTAAGAAGCGTATGGAGCTAGCCTTGGGTGTCGACAATCTGGACGAACCAGCTAGGCGCATAGACGAGTTGTTCGCAAGCCTTACTACTCCGCGCAACTCGCTGATGTCTAAACTTGGCATGCTGCCCATGCTTGTGGATGCCTCTAAGTGGTTTGCTAAAACCTCCAGCTCTAAGGGCGAGTGCCAGCAGGTTGTGTACACCTCGGGAGATATGCTTTCGCGATTGCCTATCTTGCAGTGTTGGCCACATGATGCAGGGCGTTTTATAACCTTGCCGCTGGTGACCACGGTTTCTCCAAAGACATCTATACGCAATGTGGGAATGTATAGGATGCAGAAGTTCTCTGAAACCTCTACGGGTATGCATTGGCACCTGCACAAAACGGGCGAACGTCATTATCGTGAATATAAGGAGCTAGGCATAAAGATGCCTATTGCTGTGTGCTTGGGTGGCGACCCTAGCTATTCTTACTCGGCTGTGGCTCCGCTTCCAGATGGTATAGACGAATGGCTGTTGGCAGGTTTCTTGCGTGGCAAGCCCGTGAAGTTGGTTAAGTGTATAACCAACGAGCTTTATGTCCCTAGTGATTGTGATATAATTATTGAGGGTTATGTTGACCCTGCGCAGGAGAAAGTCGTTGAGGGTCCTTTCGGTGACCATACTGGTTTTTACTCGTTAGCTGACTTGTATCCAACCTTCCATGTTACGGCCATCACTCATCGCAAAGATGCTATTTATCCTGCAACGTTGGTGGGTATTCCGCCTCAGGAAGATGCCTACATAGCCGAGATGACAGATAGGCTCTTTGTCTCGCCCTTGCGCGCGACTCTGCTGCCCGAAGTCAAGGAGATGTATCTCCCGACGGCTGGCGTGGCTCACAATCTCGCTATTGTAAATATAAGGTGTGACTACAAGGGCCAAGGGCTAAAAACGGCCAGTATGCTGTGGGGTGCTAGCCAGATGATGTTTAATAAATTCATGGTTGTGGTGTCGAGCGACAAGGATGTTCGCGACCCTAATTTCATGAAGCATATTATAAAAGAGGTTGACTTCGAGAGTTCGCTGCTGTTTTCTCGTGGTGTGCTCGATGTGCTTGACCATACCGCCTCTGAGATGGGAGTGGGAGGAAAGCTCGCTCTCGATGCCACGGGTGTTGAGGACGTTGAGACTATGAGCGAGAGAACGGAGGTCGACTACGAAAACTTTGAACAATACCTGCTTAAGGAATGGTCAAGCTCCATTGTCAAAAGCGATTCGCGCAGCAATCTGGACGAACTTTATGAAACTCAGTCTATGTGGCCAGAGAGCAAGATCGTAGTGGTGGTGGATAAGGGCTTCGAGCCTAGTTCGGCCTATGACTTGTTGTGGCTCTGTGGTGGCAACTGCGATGCTCAGCGCGACGTTATGGTCAGAGGCGGGCAGCTGATAGTCGACGCTAGAGTAAAGGCTGGTGGAGTGAATGGCTTTGAGCGCGCGTGGCCTAATCCTACGGTTATGAGCATGGATATTATTGAGAAGGTCGATGGCCGCTGGAGTGAGTATGGGATAGGTGAGTTTATAGAATCGCCTTCGCGTACTTATGCAAGCCTAACGCATAATGATGGCGCGGTTGTAGAACCTAAGAGCAGGGGATAGCGTATGTGGCTCAGGGGTATAGTTGGTGATTTTGTGCTCGATAGTGTGCAGGCTAAGCGTGCTTTGAGGTTGCTGCCTTTGATATTGGGCATGGCGGTGCTGGTCTACTCGTCGAAAACATGTAACCGCTCGCCCATGCCAGTTGTGATATATAGCTATCAAGATAGCTTGGACAACACTGTCTATTCTACTGGTGCCGAACAAGTGAAATATACTCCTCGTACAACCCGCTCTAATGTGCGCTCGGCGGATAGTGTAGAGGTCGAGCTTTTTGAATTTGATCCCAATACTCTTGATGCTGACGGTTTTGTAAGGCTTGGTTTCTCTCTTAAGCAGGCGCAGGTAATAATTAATTATCGCAGTGCAGGTGCGGTGTTCAGAGATAAAGGCGATTTTGCAAGATGCTATACCGTGTCAGAGTGGATGTTCGCTCGGCTAAGCCCCTATATAGTTATAAGTGCCGACTTGCCAGAGCCTAAGGGTGATTACCTTGCCAGTGCCATAGATATTGAGGTGGTTAAGGATACATTGCAGGCAGAAGCTGTGGCGTATGCTCGCGATACGATAAACTTCCCAATAGATATAAATAGCAGCGATTCGGCAACCTTGGTTGAGGTGCGCGGCATAGGTCCACTTACCGCAGGACGCATAGTCGAATACCGCGAAAAACTAGGCGGTTTTGTCTCAAAGACCCAACTTTCTGAGGTAAAAGGCATGACAGAACGAAATTATTATACAATTTTAGAAGAAATTTACCTCGACTCTTGCAATATTAAAAAAATAGATGTTAACTTTGCAACCCCAAAGCAGATGTCAGTACACCCGTATATCTCTGACAAGGCCTTGGCTAAGATAATTAAAAACAGGCAACTGAGAGGAGGTTGGAGCACAAGCGAAGAGTTTAGAAAAGATAACATACTTAATGAGGACGAGTTCGAAAGACTCTGCCCCTATATGCTCTTCAATGCACAACAGACACAGCAGTAAATAGAATCTTCACAAAAACAACCAGTAGCAAGAGAGCTACAAACAACAATTAAATTAAAAAACACAACAATAAAAAATTACAGTCATGATTATAATGCCAATCAAAGATGGTGAGAACATCGAAAGAGCACTAAAAAAATTCAAAAGAAAATACGAGCGTACTGGCGTTCTTAAAGAACTTCGTCGCAGACAATATTTTACAAAACCATCTGTGACAAACCGCGTTGACAGACTTCACGCTATCTATGTAAACCACATGCAAGAGAACGAGGAGTAGTCTACTCGAAAACAATAAGAAATCCCGATTAACTATGTTAGTCGGGATTTTTTTGTACCTTTGACTTATGCAGAGCTCAGACTACATAACACATTTTCTGTCTTATCTGAAAAACGAAAGACGCTACTCTCACCTTACTGTCAGGGCCTATGAGCACGACATCGAACAGTTTGGCTACTTCCTTATGCACCACACCCTGCCCGAAGGTTCGCAGCAGGCAAAGGAGGACTTTGAGTTTGACCCTGCTCTTGTTAGTGGGGACGACATCAAACGCTGGGTTATGGCCATGAATAATGGAGGATATAAGGCCGTGTCAGTAAATAGGCGTATATCGTCTCTGCGCTCCTACTTTCGCTATTTGTGCAAGCAACAGGTTATTGAGGTTAATCCAACGCTGCAAGTGTCGAGCCTCAAGCGTGAGCGTCGCCTGCCCGAGTTTATCGAGCAGTCTAAGATGGATATTGTGCTCAAAGAAATCACAGAATATGATGGCGATGACTTCGAGACTCTGCGCGACTCACTTATAATCTTGCTTTTTTTTACTCTCGGTATGCGTCTTGCAGAATTAACGGCTATATGCCTAGATGATTTTGGTGACCAAAAAAGCGAGCTTCGCATAATAGGCAAGGGAGATAAAGAGCGAATGGTGCCAGTGCTGCCCTATGTAATACCTTATATTAATAGGTATATAGAAGCGCGAGAGATTGTGGTGGGCGAAAATTTTGATAAAAACATAGACAAAACTTGCAATAAACAGAAAGAATCATTATTTTTAACAAACCAAGCAAGCCCCATCAGCCATAGCAAAGTTTATAGGATAGTTAAGGCTCGATTGGCTGAGGCTGGGGTAGTAGGCAAGAGCAGCCCTCATGTGCTTAGGCATACCTTTGCCACATATATGCTTAATCAGGGAGCTGACCTTCGCTCTATACAAGAACTGCTGGGTCACGCTTCGCTAGATGCAACACAGATATATACACATAATAATATAACGCGGTTGAAAGAAGTCTATGCCATGGCTCACCCGCGTTCAAAACTTAAAAATATAAAGGAGGATTAATTATGGAAATCAGAATTCAATCTGTCAAATTCGACGCAGACCACAAACTAATAGAGTTCATAGAGAACAAAGTATCTAAGTTGGATCGATTTACTGACGATATTACCGCCGTAGAGGTAACACTTAAGCTGGATAAGAATAATGAGGCTGGAAATAAGATTGCAACCATCAAGGTTATGATTACGGGAAACGACGCCATAGCTGATCGCAAGGCCAAAAGCTTTGAAGAAGCAGTGGATCAGTGTATTGATGCTCTGAAGAAACAACTTGAAAAACATAAAGACAAACTTAAATAAGAGAATAATTGTTGAAAAAACCTCAAATTTTCGAGTTTGAGGTTTTTTTTATTCAAAAACATTCCTATCTTTGTGCCACAGAATTGCAAGGTGCCTTATGGATGTTAAGTTCAAGAGGTGTAGTACATGATGAAAAGTTATTTGAAAAGCTGATTTTGATAAAAAATAATGTTTTTTTTGCCAATAAGTTTGTAGATTAATAAAATGTTTGTACATTTGCAACTCGAAACACAAACACAACTGCCGATGTAGCTCAGTTGGCCAGAGCAGCTGATTTGTAATCAGCTGGTCGGGGGTTCGAATCCCTCCATCGGCTCCACAAAAAAAAAGATTAAAGCAACGCTTACAATCTTTCTTAATAGATACAAAGCGTTCTTAAAAGTTATTGGGCGAATACCAGAGTGGCCAAATGGGGCAGACTGTAAATCTGCTGACTTCGTCTTCGGTGGTTCGAATCCATCTTCGCCCACAACTTCAAAGACCATTGAGGAGAGATTATCGAGTTGACCAACAATGATATGTCTGATTTAATCAGGCTTTTAACGTTAGTAAACAAGACTTCTTTTCTCAAAATTTTTGGTCTTAATATTTTGCGGAAGTAGCTCAGTTGGTAGAGCATTAGCCTTCCAAGCTAAGGGTCGCGAGTTCGAACCTCGTCTTCCGCTCTGCGAATATGCCGATATCGTTATCTTAAAAACAGGGAATGGTATGGGTTATTTTGTGTAAAAGGTTATAAATAACAGAACCAAATAATAACTTTAAAAGGAAATATTTCCTAAAATAGATTACAGATATGGCAAAAGAAAAATTTGACAGATCCAAACCGCATGTTAACATCGGTACAATCGGACACGTTGACCACGGTAAGACAACTCTTACTGCTGCGATCACAA
>JAWXTS010000031.1:0-17709 GCA_044433305.1 Rikenellaceae bacterium
TCCTGTGAGAGTCGCCACAAACGATGGTCATACCTGGTTGTGTAAAGCCCAGCTCTGGACCAACGATATGCACAACACCTTGTTTTGGGTGACCCAAGCCAAAGTGCTCAACACCATTTAGCTCACAGTTATTTCTAAAAGCATCCAGCTGATCGCGCGACTCAACATCCTCGATAGGCAAGTGCTGGTTTATAGTTGGCACATTATGGTCTGCCGTAGCTGTGGTTTGCGCTGGGCGTGCAACTTTCATATCTCTATTCTTGATACCCAGAAATGCAACGGGTGAGGTAACCTCGTGGATATAATGACGATCTATGTACAATACACTACGTCCTCCATCTAATTGACTCACAACGTGAGCATCCCATACCTTATCAAAAAGTGTCTTTCCCATAATTTTATAAAATTATTGTTTTTCTGTTACATTTAATTTATTTAGAGCATCGACAAATGACTCAACAGATGCTCTCACTATATCTGTATTTGCCGAGAAACCGTGGACTAGCGTTTGTTCGCAGCTCACCTGAACATGCACACGACCAACATCGTCGCTGCCGCGTGTCATGGCCTGAATCAAGAACTCGCTAATTACCACTTGTTCATTTATAATTTGTTTTATAGCTGTAATGGCTGCATCGACTGGACCGTTACCAGTTGCTGTTGCAGTGCGTTCATGGTCTCCAAATTTAAGAATCACCGTAGCCGTAGGGATAAGGGTTCCTGTAAGTATCTGAAGATATTTAAGTTTAAGTTTAAGTGGTTTGTTGCCCGCAGCTGTATCACCTAGCAGAGTCAACAAATCGTCATCACGAATATCTTTTTTGACGTCGGCCAAGTTCAAGAAGTCGGCATATACCTTGTCTAGATCCTCTTGCTCTAGCTTGTAGCCCAAAAGTTCTAGTCTATGGCTCAATGCTGCGCGACCGCTACGTGCTGTAAGTGCAATAACCGACTCGTCAACGCCAACCTCTTTAGGGTCGATAATCTCGTAGTTCTCACGGTTCTTAAGCACTCCATCTTGGTGGATACCAGACGAGTGAGCAAAAGCGTTACGACCTACGATAGCTTTATTTGGCTGAACAGGCATGTTCATAAGGTTTGAAACCAGACGAGAAGCCTGTGTAATAAGTTTCGTGTTTATGTCTGTCTTGATACCTAGCTTGTGGCAGTGAAGGGCCATAACGACCTCTTCCATTGATGTGTTACCTGCACGCTCGCCGATACCGTTTATTGTAGTTTCAACCTGACGAGCACCATTCAGCACGCCACTAAGTGAGTTGGCCGTGGCCATACCCAAGTCATTATGACAGTGAGTAGACAGAATAGCTCTATCCACATTCTTAACGTTATCTACAAGATATTTAATCTTTGCACCAAACTCATGAGGCAAGCAATATCCTGTTGTATCAGGGATATTAACCACCGTAGCACCAGCTGCAATAACTGCCTCTACCACGCGTGCAAGATACTCATTCTCTGAACGACCAGCATCTTCGGCATAGAACTCTACATCCTCGACATAGCGTTTTGCATACTTAACAGCAGCAACAGCACGCTCTATGATTTCATCTGGATTAGATTTTAGTTTCTCATAAATATGATAACTTGAAACACCTATTCCTGTATGAATACGTTTGTGTTTAGCATAGGCCAAAGCCTCGGCTGCAACGTCTATATCTTTTTGTACGGCACGTGTGAGGGCACATATTGTAGGGCGGCTAACAGCCTTAGATATTTCTATTACGGAGTTAAAATCGCCTGGACTTGATATCGGGAAACCTGCTTCTATAATATCTACGCCTAGCTGTTCTAGCATTTTCGCTACCTCAATCTTTTCTATTGTGTTGAGTTGACATCCCGGCACTTGCTCGCCATCACGCAAGGTCGTGTCAAAGATAAAAAGTTTATCATTCATAAAATTCAAATAATCAAGTAATTAAAAAAGCAAATTACTTCGTAACCCCAGTTATGAAATCACGGTAACCACAAAGATACGGATTAGCGTTAGGAAAAACAAGCATTTGTTAAAAATACAACCGACCGCCCTAATCAGTCTAAAATGAAACACAATGTTATGTTACAAACCGCAAGGGCAATTAAATAACAACTCTAACAAACACCAAGCAGGTGCTTTGCCTGAGTAAGCGCGGCCTGAGTAACATCGCTACCACTGAGCATCTTGGCTATTTCTTCAACGCGCTGCTCGCTGCTTAGCTTACTAATGTTACTTATGGTTGTAGAATCAACCACTTTCTTACTTACCACAAAATGAGTGTCGCCCTTAGATGCAACCTGTGGCAAGTGAGTTATATTAATGATTTGAATATTTGACGACAAGGCGACTATCATCTCGCCCATCTTACTGGCGATATTACCAGACACCCCCGTGTCAATCTCATCGAAGATAATAGTCGGCAGGTTGGTGTTCTTTGCAAACAGAGCTTTCAAGGTCAACATCAAGCGCGACATCTCACCACCCGAAGCCACCTTCTCGATAGGCTGCTTGCTACCGCCCTTGTTAGCCGTAAACATAAAACGCACAGCATCGATACCATCGATATTAGGTTCAACAGACGACATCTCGACTCCAAGCACAGCATCAGCCATACCCAGATAACTCAAGGTATCACCCACATATTTCTCTATCTTGATGGTTGCCTTCGCTCGAGCAGCAGAAATCTTGGTAGCCAAGGCCACCACCTTCTCTCCAAGCTCAGCTATCTCAGACTCTAGTTCTGAGAACTGTTCATCATAGCCATCTATCATATCTAACTTCGACTGCAACTCATCACGCAAGGTAATAAGCTCCCCTACGCTCTCAACTCCATAGCGGCTCTCAAGCCCATATATGGTATCTAATCGCTGCTGAGTAATATCCAAAAGTCGAGGATCTGCCTCGACACTAGAACCCAAAGACTCCATATCATTATAGATATCCTTAAGTTCTACATTCAGCTCAGACAATCTTTCGTGCATCTGAGAGGCAGGAGCATACACCCCCGCAACGCCACTCAACGAGTGGATTATATCTTTAAGCTGAGCTATGATATTAGTCTCTCTACCTCCAATAATATCGGCACCCACAATCATAGACTCCTGAATCTGAGAAGCATGCAACAGCTCGTTTTGACGCGCCTCCAACTCATCCTGCTCAGAGTCATAAAGTTTTGCCTCAAGCAACTTCTCAAGCTGAAATTCTATATACTCCCTCTGCTTAAGCGCGTCCTGAGCCTTAGCCTTTGCATCCTGCAACTGCTTCTGCTTGGCACGCCAAAGGGAATAGCTATCTCGATATTTCTCAAGCAGCTCTGCGTGGGCACACATCCCATCTAGCATATCTATCTGAAAACGCGACTGGGTAAGTAGCATGGTTTGATGCTGAGAATGTATATCTATAAAGCGCGAAGAAAGAAGTTTCAAGGTAGCCAGCGAAACTGGCATATCGTTGACATAGGCGCGACTCTTGCCCGAAGGCATAACAACTCTTCGTATTATCGTCTGGTGGTCATACTCCAGATCCAAACTCTCGAACAGCTCACTCAAGCCATAGCGAGAAATATCAAAGACACCTTCTACAACACAGTTGCGGCTACTATCACGCAGCGCGTCAACATCACTCTTACCTCCAAGCATGAGAGCCATGGCTCCCAGCAATATAGACTTACCAGAACCTGTTTCTCCCGTTATGACATTTAGGCGGTCATCAAAATCAACCTCCAAATAGTCAATCAAGGCATAGTTTGTTATAGATAGATGTTTTAACATGATATGATTACCTTATTAAGGACTCGATTTTATCTACGATATCCGCAGCGACTTCTCTCTTGCTCTTGGTCTCAAAGTCAACCTTAGAAGTTGCATCAATAATAGAAATTCTATTGTTATCCACACCAAAGCAGGCATTATCATTCTGCATAGAGTTGAGCACTATAAAGTCAAAGTTCTTGCACTCTAGTTTACTTTGTGCATTGACAAGCTCGTTATCTGTTTCAAGAGCAAAGCCCACCAACAACTTATCATTCTTGATTGCACCAAGACACTTGGCTATATCTTTCGTTGGCTTCAGGGCAATGGACATCTGATCCGCGCTCTTTTTAATCTTGAAATCACTAACATGCTCAGGAGTGTAATCAGCAACAGCAGCGCACAACACCGCGCCATCCACCGTTTCAAAAACCTCCATAGCCGTGTTATACATGTGTTCTGCCGACGAGACTTTGATTAGCTCCACTCCACTAGGCACACTAGCCGTAGCCGCGCCACTAATAAGTTTCACAGTAGCTCCACGACTGGCAAGTTCTCCAGCCAAAGCATAGCCCATCTTTCCAGACGAGTGATTAGAGATAAATCGCACAGGGTCAATAGGTTCTATGGTTGCCCCAGCGGTAACCATAAAAGTTTTACCTTTCAGATTACTTTTTTTTTTGAAGTGTTCGACAAGATAATCCGCGATATGCTCAGGCTCAGCCATACGGCCTTTACCCTCAAGGCCACTAGCCAACTCACCAGCCTCAGGCTCGATGATATGGTTGCCATAGCTACGCAAGGTATTGATATTTTTTGTCGTCGACTCGTGTTTAAACATATCTAGGTCCATTGCTGGAGCGACAAAAACATCGCAACGAGCAGACAGATATGATGTAACTAACAAGTTGTCGGCCACACCATTAGCCATCTTGGCTATTGTTGCTGCCGTAGCTGGAGCTATCAAGTAGCAGTCGGCCCACTCTCCAAGCGACACATGGCTATTCCACATACCATTCTCGGGGTCAAAAAACTCGACCAGAATGGGACGCTTACTAAGTGTTGCCATGGTAAGAGGAGTAATGAACTGTTTGGCTGTCGAAGTCATAATGACCTGCACCTCTGCGCCCTGCTTCACCAAAACGCGAACAAGCATAGCTGCTTTATAAGCGGCTATGCTTCCCGTGATACCTAATAATATTTTTTTGCCCTTGAGCATCTAAAGAACTACTGTTGAGTGTTAGCGACTTCTTTTTCTGAGAAAGCTACTTTGCCCTCAAAGAACTCTTCCATTGCAATGATAACTGGCTTTGGCAAACGCTCATAGTATTTAGAGATTTCGATTTGCTCACGGTTCTCGAAAGTTTCTTCTAGAGAATCATTAACGGTAGAGAAATCTTTAAGTTTACGATTTAGCTCTTGTTTAACCTCTGCGCTAATCTGATTTGCACGACGAGAAATTACGTTTAGGCTTTTGTATAGATTGCCTGTTTCTGCGTCAAAATCAACCAATTTACGAGTAACTGTACTTGTTGGAATATTACTATTCTTCTTTATTTCCATTTTCTTTATCTGTGTTATCTATATTTTGTGCTTCTGCATCATCATACTTGGCTAGAACTTCTCGAGCCTCTGCCTGCATGCTCTCTACCTCTTTCACGTTAGAGTCTGGATACTCTGCTGTGTAGTTGTAATAGGCATCCATCATGACCAAGAAACGGTCGCGCTGAAGTTGCTCAAAAGAGTTCTTAGCATATATGTAGTTACTTTTTAGAATCAACAGCATAAGTTCTTCTCTATGTATTGACTCTGGATATTTGTCTAGTGCATTCTGAAGGGCTACAACAGCCGACTTGTACTGACCTATATTATAATATACTTTTGCATTGATATATTCTTTATCGTGTAGGCGTTGAGTAAGTTCCTCAGAATAACCTATCATATCATCAGCTTTGACACTATTTGGATAGCGGCTAATATACTCCAGAATAGCCACGCGTGCGCGCTCTGTGCTGGTCTGATCTCTATTGGCTGGCAACGAGCTATAATAGAAACTCATAGTATACATATACTCTACATCTTCCAAGAATGGGCTACGTCCATAAGTACGACGGAAATCATTAAACAGCTGACCACTGGTCTCAAAGTCTCCCATCTTATAATAAGCTGTACTTAGGTAATATGCTAGAGAATCTTCCTTCACGGTTCCTACCACATACTGCTTAACATTAGAAAGCAGCTGCACCGCTTTATTATACTTCTTCAGCTCAAACTGGTTAAGTCCCTCGTAATATATACCATATACATCACGCGTCTTAATCAACTTGTTTATTTTGCTGTTACACGATGCAAAAACGCACACTACAAGAGCAGCTAGAATTACTTTAGTAAAATTAAATTTCATCATTCTTATATTTTGATGCCAAACTATCGAGGCAAAGTTATGTATTTTTAACGAGGATAAAAAATATATATTTTGATAAACGCAAAAAATAAATCAATTTAATACTTTTAATTCGTCCTCAAGCAACCAACCATCGCCCCGCCACTAAGTATAAAGTCTTATATTGATAGGTATACCAGCAAAAACGGACATATTAATTTTAGAATCAAACCGATTTTAATTAGCTTTGTAGTAGCTTTGAAAAAATTAACAACTACTAATATATCAAACTTAAAAAAATTTACTTATCGTGGATATTTTTGAAAGAATAGAAAAAAACGCTGGTGGCCCTATTGGTATGTACCAGAAACTTAGTCACGGCTACTTCTCATTTCCTAAACTAGAGGGCGAAATCGCTCCTAGAATGATGTTTCGTGGCAAAGAAGTATTGAACTGGAGCCTTAACAATTACCTAGGCCTAGCAAACCACCCTGAGGTGCGCAAAGCAGATGCTGAGGGTGCTGCAGAATATGGCATGGCTGCCCCTATGGGTGCTCGTATGATGAGCGGCCAGACTGTATGGCACGAGAAACTAGAGCGCGAGCTTGCTGGCTTTGTTGGCAAAGAGGACGCTTTCTTGCTTAACTTCGGCTACCAAGGTATGCTATCTATTCTAGACTGCCTACTAGATCGTCACGACATCGCTGTTTATGACTCTGAGGCTCACGCTTGTATCATCGACGGTCTTCGTCTTCACACAGGAAAACGTTTCGTATTCCCTCACAACAACATCGAAAGCTGCCGCAAACAACTTGAAAGAGCTACTAAGCTTGCTGAGCAAACTGGTGGTGGCATCCTTGTTATCACAGAGGGTGTATTCGGCATGAAAGGTGACTTGGGTAACCTTGCAGAAATCGTTAAACTAAAAGAAGAATTCAACTTCCGCCTTCTTGTTGACGACGCTCACGGTTTCGGTACTATGGGTGCTAATGGTCAAGGTACTCCAGAGCACTTTGGCGTAATCGACCAAGTAGACGTTCTTTTCAACACCTTTGCAAAATCTATGGCTGGCATCGGCGCGTTCGTTGCCTCTAAGAAATATATCGTAGACTTCCTACGCTACAACATGCGTTCTCAGACTTATGCCAAGTCTCTTCCTATGCCTATGGTTAAGGGTGCTTTGAAACGCCTTGAGATTATCAAAAGCGAGCCATCACTTAGAGAGAACCTTTGGAAAATCGTTAACGCTCTTCAAGAGGGTCTTACCAAAGAGGGCTTTGATATAGGTGTAACTCAATCTCCTGTAACTCCAGTATATATGAAAGGTGGCGTAAACGAGGCTACCAACATCGTATATGACCTACGCGAGAACTACAACCTATTCTGCTCTGTGGTTGTTTACCCAGTAATCCCTAAAGGTGAGATTATCTTGCGTATCATCCCTACTGCTGTTCACTCTATGGAGGACGTGGAGTACACTTTGAACTGCTTCAAAGAGTGCCGCACAAAACTTGACAATGGTGAGTACCAAAAAGACATGCCTTCAGTAGCTGACAAACCGATAGAATAACAACTATCCATAAACTTAAAGAAAAGGGTTTGGCCATAATGGTCAAACCCTTTATTGTATCTAGTAAGGATGGATGGTTAATAAGTACTTAGCTGCAACGCTCTGATTTTTAGTTCTCCGCAGCACACCTTTAGTATGTGAGCACAGAACTATAAATCTAGTAAGGCAGCAGATGGGTGCTTATTATCATCCTCTTTTTTAGTATATAAACTTGCGAATACTATTATCTCTTTATAGCATCGCAATAAGTTCCATACTGCGAAACGACACCCTCGACAAAGGCCATTGTTTCACCGCCTCTGAAGCTGCCACACTTGACAACCTCATCACTGGCATACTCATGCTTGCGTCTCAAGAAATGTGACATTTCCTCCCATGAATCTGGATTCTTGCCATACTTCTTAGCTAGATTGCGGGCATCCATAACATGGCCAATACCTGCATTGTAGCATGCGAGAACTATACGCATCTTGTCATGTTCGTCAATATTATCTGGGAGTTTCAATGACGCCTCTATCTTATTTAGAAGCTTCACCCCTAGAAGAATATTGTTCTCTGGTTTGAACACGTCTTCGTCTGCAACATTAAACGAGCGAGACACAACGGGCATAATCTGCATCAGCCCCTTAGCACCACAATGCGATTCGACCATAGGTTGAAAACGCGATTCGTTATAAATCACCGCTGAAACAAAACGCCAATCAAGGCCTTCTCTTTCGCTAATATCACGCACCATCTCGTCATAAGCCGATATGCGTCCCATGGCTAGCGAACCAGCCTTAGGTAGAAATTGCTTTACTATACCGCGCTCAAAGTACATGTAATTGAGCATGGCGTAGTCCTTGCTGTTACGATAGTCGGCAAGCCAACTATGAAATCCCTGTGCCACATGATTATTGTCTGATAATACCTCAGCCATAATAGTGACTTTCTCATTAAAGGAATATATTTGTTCAACGCCTGAAACCAAAGCACAACCAAGGTGTGCCTCGCTCTTCTCGCATATCAAAAAGTCATAGCTCTTGTCGCCAATAGACTCTATAAGGTTAAAACCGTTGCGTGAAGATAGGTAGATATGACCACCTTTAAGACTGTCGAGCAAAATATCGTAGTTGTCGGTGTTCTTGAAACCCGAAGACAGCAACACCTTGTTGTCGTGCAAGATAGAAACGATGTTTGATTCACCCTGCTGTCTAATTTTACGTGCAAGCTCGGCACGTGTAACAACCACATATTCCGTTTTGTAAACCTCAGATTTATTAGATAGAGTATCTATAAAACCTGATTCATCTAGTTTTGAGGTCACGATGTCGACCTGTTCTTGGTTAATTAGCTTTGCTTTTTGCTTGGCTGATAGTTCCCTAGCGTCTAGGTATTTAAGCTCAAGCCCAAGAGATGAGGCATAACTGCTAAATAACTCATACTGATACCCATAAGTTTCACCGTTAATATCGAAACTACCTGGAGTATCTTCGCTGACTAGTACCACCAATTCATTCGAGTTTGTAGATGTAGCTACAAGCTCTTGTGAGCTTTGCGATTTGTTACAAGAACAAACGGCAAGAGCAATGACGGCAAAGCTCAGCACTTTACTTAATGTCATAATGTTTTTGATTGTGGGCTGCCCTAAGGCTTCAACATCAGTCGTAGAAGGTCCATGATATTCCTAATTTCACCATTCTTACGTTATCGGGATAGTTAAGCACTGTAAAATAGTTGCGACTAAATCCGAAAAGATTCTCGTTAAAATGCTGAATCTTAGCCAATATCCTCATTCTTTTCCACTTGCAGCTGACATAAGCGTCAAGCATCAAGTAGTTTCCTAGCATTTCTTCTCTTTGATTATAGAATTGCGCGGTGGCAGGATTATAACCGAAAGCATAATATTTGGTATTATACTTTCCGTCTATGCCAATTTGCATACTCAATACATCTTTCACAGCCATAAAGTTATAGTTGTAAGAGACAAAAGCCGAAGCTAGGGGAACGGGAACGACCTGCTCATTACTGCTCCATTGAAGCAATACCCTGTGGTTTAGATGGAGTCCACCGATGCGGACCTCTTTGTTAGCATACAAACCCGAAACGCTCACACTGCCCTCTGCCTGAGCAGGCAAAGCATCAGCTCCAAAATAAATTTTGTCTGTTGTTACACTTTGGTAAGCACCAGCCTCAAGACGAATCTGAGGAACCTTTAGCGTCACGTCCATTCGAGTTTCATTCTCCTTCTCAAAGGAGTTTTGCCACACATAGTGGTTAGAAAAATAATTTTCCACCCAGTAGTCAGCCGTTCGATAGTCATTCTCGATACTAGCCGATAAAGTGATGGGGAGTTCTTTGACATACAGCATGGCCGAGGCCTCTGCACTCAAATTCATATCGCCATTGCGGTAGCCGATAGCGTCATAACGCACGTTCGCTTTCCAGTCGAAGTAACGTTTAAACTTACCCTGAACAGATCCATAAAAATATGAAGTCTGCTTGCTAACCCCTTTGGTTGTGTTCAAATAGCGTTCCATACCAAACATATAGTAGCGGTGTGCATCATACCCCACTCCTGCATTGATAAGGCCGATGATGCCGTCCCTATCCCATGGTTGTATCTGAACAAATAGTCGTTGTGTGTGTAGTGATTCAAATATAGAGTCGTTTGAATACTCGGGATTGATATACCAATCTTCATAGAAATCACCACTATTTTCTTTTGTATCTGTATAGCGTTTTGCATAGCGACTGTACTCAAACGAGTGTCCAACATATAGTGAAGAACGGTCCGATATGGTAAAGTCGGCATCTGATAGACGTCTTAAAGGAATACCATAAGACTGTATCAGATAGTAGGTATTGTTCTTAATTGTATTCTGTGCATCTGTAAGATTAACCTCGATATTCTCGGGCATCTCATAGATAGTATCAGTAATATCAGTTGAGCGTACAACACCGCCATTCTCGCGCAAAGTTACGCTATTATATATATATCCACCGTGTACGGTGTATTTTTTTCCTGTATGTGCAAGGCTCAGCGTCAAGCTCTTATCGCGTGCTTTCTGGCTTGAGTATGTGCCTTTTGTGCCCAGCGAGGTGTAGTCCAATCCTATACCCGTTGATGGCGAAATATTCTGCTCATGTTTGGCATTGAACGATGACTCCTCCTTGCGTGATGACCCTGCCGTAAAATATGAAAGGTGCGTAAATGGCTTCTTGGTGTTGAAGTACTGCACACGCTCTGTATTTTTTAGGTAGGTATCAAAGGCCTGAGCAAAGCTAAAGTTCGTATATTGTGGTCTATCAAAGTAGTTAAGCGGAACCGAGGCACCACCCAGATTACCAAGATAAGCCGAACCCACTCCCGTGCGTATATAGGGGTAAGTCACTTGAAAACGATATAACGAGGTGTCTATATCCTCCAGAATAATATCGTTGTTGTCCATATCCATATACCAAGAGAAGTTAACTCTGGAACGTAGAGAGTCGTCAAACAAATAAGATTCTAGGGGTTTGCGTACTTTGGCTTTATCAGCAGAGTCGGCAGGCATGCCACCGCCTCTTTCTCTTTCTCCATCTTCGCCGTCTCTTTCGCGAGGCTCTTGAGCTACCGCGCCTTCATAATACACAGGCACAGGGCTAGCAATCAACAGGTCACTGCCGAAGATAACGCACATAAAACACAGTGCTAGAAAGATATTTTTGCTAATATTCTTAACCATTAAACACAACTAAACCGCTGCAAAGATAATTAAATTTTATGAAATGACGAATTTATCGTTTTTTCATAACCCAAACTAGGCTTGACACAAGCACATAGCCAGCAATAATAAATGGTAATGCAGCCACGCCAAAGAGCACCACTGCTAGGGCTGAAAGAATAACGAACGAGTAGCGAAGTTCATTACCCTTAAAAGAATATTTAGAGAATTTAAGTGCAAACATCTCTACATCGCAGACCATAAGAAAGCAACACAAGGCAGCCACAACATAAAGCACATAGGCTGGCAGGATGATATTATGCTGCGAGATTACATAAGCTCCTGAGAGCACAAAGATGGCCATGGCTGGCGTAGGCAGACCCACAAATGTGTCCTTCTGACTCTCATCAACATTAAACTTTGCAAGGCGCAGGGCCGAAAATCCTGCAACCACAAACATGCCTAGAGCATAGTTCTCTGCCACTCCACTCTGCAAGGCAAGCGTAAATAATGCTGCCGAGGGTGCAACGCCAAAACTAATAACATCGGCCAGAGAGTCTAGCTCCTTACCCGTAGCCGAGTAGCTACCCGTAGCTCGTGCAACAAGGCCATCACAAAAATCAAAAACTGCGGCCAAGCACACAAGCGCAAATCCTAGTTCTAGATTCTTATGTATAAGCATGTAAACTATTGCCACGCACCCACTCAAAAGATTGAGCAAGGTAATCATATTAGGCAATGTATAAAGGCGAATTTTCATAATTCAAAGTATTATCAAGCGCAAAGGTAACAATTAAGCTGGGAGTAAAAAAAATATTATGGGCCTATTTTATCAATAATTCGTCTGATTATATTTTGAAATCACAGTTAAAGATTGTAATATTGTATAGTAGGACTAAAGAAACTAAAATCTCAATATGATAGATACCAAAAACCGCTACTGCGTGATTATGGCAGGAGGAGCAGGAACAAGATTCTGGCCCCTTGGACGTGCCGCCAAGCCTAAGCAATTTCTAGATATTCTGGGTACGGGACGCACTTTCATTCGCCAGACCGTGGACCGTTTTGCCAAAGCTATTCCCATAGAAAACTTTATTGTTGTTACCAACAGCGCATACAAGGAGCTTGTGCTTGAGCAAGTGCCAGAGCTTGACCCATCGCAGGTGCTATCAGAGCCGATAGGCCGCAATACAGCACCATGTATCGCCTATGCAGCATGCCACATCAAAGCCAAGAATCCAGATGCCATTATGGTGGTGACTCCATCTGATCACCTTATACTCAACGAGCAGGAGTTCTTAGGAGCCATAGAGCAAGGCATCGAGTTTGTTAAGCAGCAGGACGTGCTTATGACAATAGGCATACAACCCTCGCGCCCTGACACAGGGTATGGCTATATCCAAACCGAGAATCAAGCAGAGGCCAACATCAACAAAGTCAAGACCTTTACCGAAAAGCCAAACTTAGAAATGGCCAAGGTCTTTGTTGACAGTGGCGACTTCCTTTGGAATGCAGGTATCTTTATTTGGAAAGTCGAAACCATCATAGAGGCCTTGCGCGAGTTTGTGCCCGACAACCAAGAACTATTTGATGCCATATCACAATACTACAACACTCCGCTAGAGCAAGAGGCCATAGACAGAATATATCCAGAATGTCAGAACATATCAATAGACTTTGGCGTAATGGAGAAAGCACAAAACGTGTATGTACGTAGCAGCGACTGTGGCTGGAGCGACGTTGGCACTTGGGGGGCTTTCTACGCCTATAACCAGAAGGACGAGAACGACAATGTTTGCGACACAAATGTATTGAGCTACAACACCTCGGGCTGCATAATAAAAGCACCACAGGACCATGTTGTGATAGTCGATTCGCTAAAAGACTTCTTGGTTGTTGCCCACGACAAGGCCATAATGATATGTCCACGAGAGAACGAGCAGGACATAAAGCAATATATAGGTGATTTAAAATACAAAACAGGAGGCAAATTCTACTAATGACAGTTATAGAACAAATACACTCAAGCTTCAGAGAAAGCTACTCTGTATCTACCGACACACGCAAGATTCAAAGAGGAGACATATTCTTTGCACTCAAGGGAGAGCGATTCGATGCCAACAAATTTGCATTGAGCGCGATAGATGCTGGAGCAGAGATTGTTGTGGCCGATAATATCAAAGCCATAAAGAGCGAGCTTAATCCCAGCGACAAGGCCCGCGTAGACAGCCTGATTAAAGACTCTAAGATTATTATTGTCGAGGACTCACTAATCACCCTACAAGAGCTATCTAGCTACCACCGCGACTACCTAGGCACACAGATTATAGCCATCACGGGCAGCAATGCAAAGACCACAACCAAGGAACTTACCTCTCGCGTTCTATCCAAGAGCTTCAATATAAGCATGACCGAGGGCAACCTTAATAACCATATCGGAGTACCGTTGACCCTGCTAAAGATAACCGAGGACACAGACCTTGCCATAGTAGAGATGGGGGCGAGCAGCCGAGGTGAGATAGCTCTGCTATCGTCCATCGCAAAGCCTAATTTTGGAATCATAACCAATATTGGCAAAGCACATCTTGAGGGATTCGGAGGGCAGGACGGAGTACGCAAGGGCAAGGGCGAGCTGGCCGATTACCTCGAAAAAAACGGTGGCACCCTATTCTATCTTGGAGACAGCCCTCAGTTACAACAAATAGCAGATGAGCACAAGGACCTAAGGGCGATACCTTATTCGACCTCTGGCTGGACGACTATCCCTAACCAATATGCAGCAGCCGAATTTGAGGGCACAAAATACCAAAGCTACCTTACGGGCGAATACAACATAATGAACATGGCCGCAGCACATGCCATAGGTCGCTTCTTTGGCATATTGGACAGCGATATAAGCTCTGCCATAGAAAGTTACAAGCCCGACAACAACCGCTCGCAGAGAGTCGAAACCCAGACCAACACCATAATCTGCGATGCCTATAATGCCAACCCTAGCAGCATGACCACGGCACTCGATGCCTTCATGTCTCTAGAGGCTGAGAGTAAGCAGCAAGTGATAATCTTGGGCGGCATGCTTGAACTTGGCGAGTTTAGCCAACAAGAGCACAGAGAAATATATGATAAGGTGAAAGGGTTAATATCTATGGGCAGCCTTAACTCTGCCTATTTTGTTGGCGAGCAGTGGCCCCAGCAGCAAGATTCGAGCATCATGCTCTTCGACGATACAGACAAGCTAAAAACCCACATCACCCAGAGCGGCATATCAAATTCTATGATTCTGGTCAAAGGCTCTCACAGCATTGCGCTAGAGAAAATCTTTCCTCTACTATAAAGAAAAAGGCGACTCCCCGAGCCGCCCTAGAACAATAAAGAGAATGACCAGCAATATTATACTTGCTGGTCATTCCCTTTATTTATCGAGGATGGCTAAGAAGTGCTTATTAGTCATCCCTTCTTAATCTATTTTAGCAGTTGCTTAACCTTATCATAAACCGCCTCACCATAGAAACCAAACTTCTTGTCAAGAGTGGTGTATGGTGCAGAATATCCGAAGTGGTCTAGTCCATGAACATAGCCCTCGCTGCCAACCAACGACAACAATGTCACTGGCAAGCCAGAGGTAAGACCAAACTTAAATACACCATCAGGCAATACGCTCTGCTGATACTCAGCCGATTGGTCGCGGAACAAGCCCTCAGATGGAGCCGAAACAACTCTCACCTTAACGCCATCCTCAACCAACATCTTAGCACCATCTACCAAGGTAGCTACCTCAGAACCCGACGCTACAAGAATAACATCTGGCTGGCCCTCACAATCCATAACGATGTAAGCACCCTTACTAAGCTGCATAGCCTCGCTACGACGGTCACCCGAGATGGCAGGCAAGTTATTGATATTCTGACGTGATAGAACCAAGCCCACAGGACGCTCACTCTCCATAGCCACCTTCCATGCAGCGACAGTCTCGTAGCTATCTGCTGGACGAAGAACTACCATACTGCGCTCGCCACGGTGGTTACGCAAATGCTCCATAAGGCGAATCTGTGCCTCCTGCTCGATAGGCTGGTGAGTAGGTCCATCCTCTCCCACGCGGAAAGAGTCATGAGTCCATATATATTTAACATTAAGGCGCATAAGAGCCGACATACGAATCGCTGGTTTCATATAGTCTGAGAATACGAAGAATGTTCCGCAAGCAGGGATAACACCTCCATGAAGAGCCATACCGTTCATAACACAGGCCATAGTAAGCTCCACAACACCTGGTTGAAGGAAGGCACCACTGAAATCGCCCTTAACAAAAGCATGGGTCTTTTTCAAGAAGCCGTCTGTCTTGTCTGAGTTGCTAAGGTCGGCCGAAGCAACAACCATATTACCTATATTCTGAGCAAAGTGACCTAGAACGGCAGCCGAAGCAGCACGCGTAGCCACATTATCGCCACACACGATAGAGTTCCAGTCAATCTCTGGAGCACCATCTTTAAGGTATGAATCTAGTTGAAATGCTAGCTCTGGGTTCTGTTCACGCCATTGAGCCTCAACCTCAGCACGCTCGGCAGCCCATTTCACTAGCTCGGCAGCACGTGCAGCATAAAGCTCTTTGACATCATCAAAGACAACGAAAGGATTCTCTGGATCACCGCCCAAATTCTTAACCGTAAGAGCAACATCTGCACCAGCAGCACCTAGCGGCTGGCCATGAGTCGACACTTTATCTTCAAAGCTCTCGCCAGCAGCATCAACACAGCCCAAGCCCATGATAGTCTTTCCTACGATAAGCGTTGGTTTGCAAGTTTGAGCATTAGCAGACTCTAGAGCCTCTCTAAGAGACTGAGCATCATTGCCATTAACGCTCAACACGTTCCATCCCCATGCAGTGTACTTAGCAACGATGTCCTCTGTCGAAACCTCGTCCACCTTGGTTGAAAGCTGGATGTTGTTCGAGTCATAGAACATAATGAAGTTGCTTAGGCCTAGGTGACCTGCAAGGCGTCCCACGCCCTGTGAAATCTCCTCCTGAATACCTCCATCAGAGATAAAAGCGTAAGTCTTGTGCGCTGTCCACTCACCAAAGCGTTCTGCCAAAAAGCGTTCTGCAATAGCCGAACCTAGAGCCATGGCATGGCCCTGACCTAGTGGTCCCGATGTGTTCTCAACACCGCGCTCAACCTCGACCTCAGGGTGTCCCGGTGTGACACTACCCCATTGACGAAAGTTTGACAAATCTTCGCACGTGTAATACCCTGCAAGGCACAGCACCGAATAAAGCATAGGTGACATGTGACCTGGGTCTAGGAAAAACCTATCACGAAATGGGTATGCTGGATTCTCTGGGTTGTACTTCAAAAATTCACTGTACAAAACATTTACAAAATCCGCTCCACCCATAGCTCCACCAGGGTGACCACTTTTGGCCTTCTCGACCATAGATGCTGCCAATATTCTGATATTGTCGGCAGCAAGTTTTGTAAAATCTTTCATCAATTTATATTATTCTTGGATTATAGTTACTTTTCGATGCCTACAAGCATCATGCTATCAACCCTCTGCAGAGCATACTCGCGGGTGATATGTAGTTCTTTAGTACTCTTATCTGAAGGCATGGTGAACATGGCCTCAGTCATAATCTTCTCGCAGATAGAACGCAAGCCTCTGGCTCCAAGCTTATACTCAACAGCCTTGTCGACAATGAAGTCTAGAGTGTCATCATCAAAACTCAAAGCTACACCGTCAAGCTCAAACAACTTAACATACTGGCGTACGATAGAGTTCTTTGGCTCAGTTAGGATTCTACGCAAAGCTTGTGGGTCTAGTGGGTCCAGATAAGTCAAAACAGGAAGACGTCCTATAAGCTCGGGTATAAGACCAAAGCTGCGCAAGTCCTGAGGTTGCACATACTGAAGGATATTACTTCTGTCTATACGGTCAGCATTGCTGCGTCCATATCCTACCGAAGTGGTATTAAGGCGGCGAGCAATCTTACCCTCGACACCATCAAAAGCACCACCACATATAAATAGGATGTTGGCTGTGTTGACCTGCTCAAATTTCTGATCTGGGTGTTTACGTCCTCCTTTAGGTGGAACATTAACCACAGTTCCCTCCAACATCTTAAGCAAGGCCTGCTGAACGCCCTCGCCAGAAACGTCTCTGGTTATAGATGGGTTATCTCCCTTGCGCGCAATCTTATCTATCTCATCGATAAACACGATTCCTCGCTCGGCAAGCTGGGTGTTATAGTCTGCGGCCTGCAACAAGCGCGATAGGATACCCTCAACATCCTCACCAACATATCCTGCCTCGGTAAGCACCGTAGCATC
>JAWXTS010000032.1:0-17069 GCA_044433305.1 Rikenellaceae bacterium
CTCCTCGTCAGTGGTAAGACCAAAGTACTCTGGACGGTGAACAAAAGCCACAATATCGGCATCCTGCTCAATAGAACCAGACTCACGAAGGTCTGAAAGCTGAGGGCGACGGTTGCCACCACTAACAGCTGCCGAACGGTTGAGCTGAGAAAGTGCTATAATAGGAACCTCAAGCTCCTTGGCTATGGCCTTAAGCGAACGAGAGATGAAAGCCACCTCCTGCTCACGGTTGCCTCGCGTATCTACGCTACATGTCATAAGCTGCAAGTAGTCAATAATAACAAGCTTTATATCGAACTGAGTCTTTAATCGGCGCACCTTTGAGCGGAACTCAAAGATAGAAAGTGCGGGAGTGTCATCTATGTATAGTGGTGCCGAGGATAGCGGAGCAATAGATTTCTCAAGGTGTGCCCACTGCTCACCATTAAGGCGGCCACTTCTAACATCATTACTTGCAAGACCACTCTCACCAACAATAAGACGTAGCATCAGCGAACGGGCATCCATCTCCAGCGAGAAGAAAGCCACAGCTTGACTATAATCTATGGCGATATTGCGCGCCATGGTAAGCACAAAGGCGGTCTTACCCATAGATGGGCGCGCCGCAAGAATCACAAGGTCCGAAGGCTGCCAACCCATAGTCAGCTTATCAAGGTCTGTGAAACCCGTAGGAACACCACTAAAGCTACTGTCTCTGGTCGAGGCCTCCTCAATGGACTTCATGGTCTTGGCCAAAATATCCTTTGACGACTGCACATCGCGCTTGATATGACCCTCGGCAACTTTGAATATCTCGCCCTCAGCAAAGTCTATCAAATCGTTGACATCGCTGCTCTCGTCAAAAGAACGTTTTTGTATCTCGGTAGCCGTGCGTATCAGCTCGCGCTGAACATACTTCTGAGCAATAATCTTAGCATGGTACTCGACATGGGCTGCCGAACCTACACGCTGCGTAAGTTGAGCAAGGAAGGTCATACCTCCAGCCTGCGTAAGTTTCTTTTGCTTGCGCAATCGCTCGGTAACAGAATATAGGTCTATTGGCTCAAGGTCCATAGACTGATCCAAAATAGCTTGGTAGATAAGCCTATGAGATTCTTTATAGAATGTAGCAGGCTTAACGATATCTTGAACAGCGATAATACTGTCTTTCTCTAGCATCAATGCACCCAACACAGCCTCCTCAAGCTCAATAGCCTGTGGCGGTACAGTACCCAGTCCTTGGGCTGCACTCTGAACCTCTGCCAGTGGGTTAGTTTCTCTTGGTGTAAACGACTTTGCCATCTTTGTAGTTAGTATGTTTATAGTATAAAGGTATAAAAATTACCTAGTACTTTTTATTTTTCTTGAAAAAATAATTTTTCTGGTGCTTTTTCTTCTCCATGTCTCGCGTCACATCGACTTTGTTTCCCGTATAAGGATCTACCCCAGAGTAGAATATTGCAGACGAAAAGGTCATGGGCGTAGGAGTGAAATCCTGAACCTGCTCTAGATGAAGATTCAATCGCGCACAACGCCTATGTAGGCTAGCCATATCCGACTCGGTGCACGCAGGGTGCGACGATATAAAATAAGGTATCAGCTGATAGCGCAATCGCTCCTGCTCACAGATTTTATAAAAATCCTTATGCAGCTTCTCGAAAAGAGCAAAGCTAGGTTTGCGCATCAGAGCCAACACATGTGGCTCGGTGTGCTCGGGAGCAACCTTCAATCGCCCCGAGGTGTGACGCACGATAACCTCACGCAAGTACTTCTGAGCATTGTCGTCAAAGAGGTCATAGCGTATGCCACTTCCGATAAAGGCTTTTTTGACTCCCTTTATCGAGTCTACCTTATTATATAGGTCTAGTAGCGGAAGGTGCGAGTTATTAAGATTCTTGCACTTAGCAGGAAACAAACACGAGGGCCTACGGCATTTCTCACATATATCCTTGTCTATTCCACTCATCTGATACATATTGGCCGAAGGACCTCCCAAGTCTGAGAGATAGCCTTTGAAATCGGGCATTTCAATAATCTTCTTGACCTCAGCAATTATAGACTCGCTACTGCGCGAACTAATGAACTTGCCTTGGTGGGCCGAAATAGTGCAGAAGCCACAGCCGCCAAAGCAGCCACGGTGTATATTAACCGAATGTTTAATCATCTCATAGGCCGAAATAGCACCCTTACCATTGTAGCGCGGGTGAGGCAATCGAGTATAAGGCAAAGAATAAGCGTAGTCCATCTGAGCCTGAGTAGGTGGTTCGAGCGATGGGTTGACAACAACATACTTATCCTCAAACTTCTCGACTATGGTCTTTTGATGTATCTTATTAGATTCGGTCTCTATAACTTTGAAGTTATCTGCAAACAACCTCTTATTCTTCAGGCATTGCTCAAACGAATGGAGGAAGTGGGTGTTCTCCTTGTCGAGATTGTCTACGTATTTTTTGTCGGCCACAAAGGCGACTTGAGGAATCTTCCTCAGCAGCTTAGGATTGAAACCGTTGTGCATGGCCTTGGCAATAGAAACCATAGTCTGCTCGCCCATGCCATAGCTAAGAATATCAGCACCACTGCCAATCAAAATTGAAGGCAGCAGCTTATCTTGCCAATAGTCATAGTGAGCAAGGCGGCGCAACGAAGCCTCTATACCCCCCAACACCACAGGCACATCAGGATAAATATCCTTCAATATCTTTGTATATACTGTTGCGGCATAGTCGGGGCGAAACCCAGCCTTGCCACCAGCAGTGTAGGCATCGTCACTACGCAGACGCTTGGCAGCAGTATAGTGATTGACCATAGAGTCCATATTGCCAGCCGACACACCAAAGAACAAACGCGGACGACCCAACTTGCGAAAATCACGCAAGTCGTCCCTCCAGTTTGGTTGGGGCACAACAGCCACACGCAGACCTATGTCCTCTAGTACGCGCGCAATAACCGCCGTACCAAATGCCGAGTGGTCTACATAGCAGTCGCCTGTAAACAATATAACATCAAGCTCGGTCCAACCCAATGCCTTAATTTCTTTTGCTGAGGTAGGTAAAAAATTCACAATAAAAAATTTATGAGTCAAAGATACGGATAATTTACGGGTCTTTGAATAGCGCAAGGCAAGATTTTAACAAAAGACCATGCGACCAACACGATAATACATAAAAAACAACATTCTTTTTCTTGCTCACAAATGTACCCAACAGCATTAAAATAGCTTTCTGTAAAATTATACAAGAAATTAATTGCAATAAAAATTTGTTTTATCAATAGTTATTTTATAACTTTGTTGGAAATATTGGCATGCCAATTTCTAACCTTAATCTATAAATATGAAAACTTTAAAGACTACTTTGGCTTCATTCATGGCAGTAGCAGCCCTTACATTGGGTGCTTTGACATGTAATGCAAGCGTAAACGTATCGTCAATCGATGCGTTGAATTCAGCTGTCACTAAGGCAAAACCTGGTGACACAATCGTTCTAGCAAAAGGCACTTACACAGATGTTGCTATTAAGCTTAAAGGTAAAGGTACCATCGACGCTCCTATCGTTGTTATAGCAGAGTCTTATGGTGACGTTGTTATCTCTGGCAAATCATCTGTTAAATTTGGTGGCGAGTACCTAGAACTTAACGGACTTCTATTCAAAGACGGTTACACAACTGAGCGTAACGTTGTTGAATTCAAACTTGACGGTATCATCTCTAAAGGTTGCCGTTTCACAAACAACGCTATCGTATCATTCAACCCACCTAGCAAATGGACTTCTTACAGATGGGTTTCTTTGAGCGGTAACACTAACCGTGTTGACCACAACTCTTTCGTAGGTAAACTTAACTCTGACGTTGTTGTTGCAGTTGACATGAGCGAAGAGGAATCAGTTGATCCACACCACAGCATCGACCACAACTACTTTGGTGCACGCCAAATGCTAGGTAGTAACGGTGGTGAGACTATCCGTATGGGTAACTCAACAGTTTCTATGCTTCCTTGCCACACTACTATCGATAGCAACTACTTCGAGGAGTGTGACGGTGAGGTTGAGGTTGTATCTCTAAAATCTTGCGACAACACAGTAAGCAACAACGTATTCAGACGTTGTTCTGGTGTACTTGCACTTCGCCACGGTGACAGAAACATCATCACTGGTAACATGTTCGACGGTGACGGTAAATACGCAACTGGTGGTATTCGTATTATCGGTGCTGACCACGTAGTTACAAACAACGTATTCTACAAACTTCGCGGTGTGCGTTTCTTCGCAGCTCTAGGTGTTATGAACGCTGTTCCTAATTCAACTCCTAACCGCTACCTACACGTTCAAAACGTAGACGTGAAAAACAATAGCTGGTATGACTGTGCTAACATCGACTTCGGTACAGGTAGCGACAGCGAGCGTACTCTAGCTCCAGACGATATCAGATTCCAAGACAATGCTATCTATGGTAATGGTTACAGAGCTTACAACTTCTTCAGCGAGACTGACGGTTACAAATTTGCTAACAATGCAGTAGAGGAAGTTTCTTCTGAGGCACTTGCAGGTTTCGACAACTCTAAACTTAAAATCACTGACGTTGAGGGTATCAAAGTTGCTACTTCTAAAAATGGCAAAATCGGACCTCAAGGCATCACAGGTTTCGTTAAAAAACATGAGACTGGTACTTCATGGTACGAGCTTCAAGACCTTAACACAAAAATCCTTTCAGGCAACGTTATTACTATCAAACTTGGTCAAAACACACTTGCTGACGCAGTTGAGAAAGCAGTTAACGGTGACGTTATCGTTCTTAGCGAGGCTGGTACTTACCTAAACAACAGAAGTGTTAACGTCGACAAATATCTTGTTATCAAAGCAGCTGAAGGCCTAGAGTCTCGTCCAGAGTTGCGTATAAACGGTAGAGGTGGTCCACTTGTACTTCTTAACAATGGTGCTGACCTAGACATCACTGGTATTGCATTCAATGGTGAAGGTTTCATGGGTTCAGGTAGTGCTAACTCAGCTATCGGTTCTGCTACAACAATGATCAAACCAGTTAACTTGAAAGTTGACGATTGCGCATTCTATAACTTCTTCTCAACAACAAGCTCTTGTATCCGTTTCTTCAAAGGTTCATTTGCTAACGAGGTTATCGTTAATGGTTCTATCTTCTACAACTGCTCTAGCGACGCTATTAACCTTAGCAACGAGAAAGATGACGTTGGTCGTTACAGTGCAGAGTACGTAGAGGTTACAGACTGTGTATTCTTCCGTATGATGTCAGGTGCACTTAACGTTTACCGTGGTGGTAACGACGAGAGTACTTCAGGCCCAACAGTTGTTGTTAAAAACTGTACATTGGTTGAAACTGAGAACCGTGAGCAAGGTGCAGCTATTCGCCTTATCGGCCCTCAATACATCGAAATCGACGGTTTGTCATTCGTGAACAGTGGTGCAGGTGGTGCTTCAGTTCGTCTACTTGACAAACGTTGGGATGTTATCTCTATGAAAAACATCAACCTTTGGGAGAGTGGTCGTATCGACGTATTCTGGGATCTACCTATCGAGAATGTAACTAACATCGATCCTAAATACAAAGATATCGAAGCATTTGACTTCTCTTCTTCAACAGTTAAAGTTGGTGCAAAACAATAATTATTAGGTAACTTAACCTAAAAAACCAAATCAGATGAACTTCAAAAAATCAATACTACTGGGTTTAGCCATGTTGTTAGCAGTGCCTTTTTGCGCGCTAGCAGATGACTTCAACACCCCACGTCCTCGCTTGCTACTAAGCTCGGACGGCGTTAAAAACATCAAAGAAGTGAGAGGCTCACTTCCAGTATTTGACGCATCTATTGATGAGATCCAAGCTAGTGCAGACAATGCACTAGCTTCTGATATAGTAGTCCCTCAACCACTTGACGGTGGTGGTGGTTACTCTCACGAGCAACACAAACAGAACTATTACAACATGTACCATTGCGGTATCATGTATCAGTTGACAGGCGATACTAAGTATGCAAAATATGTCAAAGACATGCTTTATGAGTATGCTGGCATGTATGCAGACCTACCTATCCACCCTGACAAACACTCTAGTACTCCAGGTCGCCTATTTTGGCAAACCCTAAACGAGTATGTATGGTTGGTACACACAGCAAGTGCTTATGACTGTATCTACGAGTACCTTACAGCTGCTGAGGTTAAAGACCTAGAGACAAAAGTATTCTACCCAATGGCAGAATTCTTGAGCGTAGGTAACAAACCTAACAACAACACTTTCAACAAAATGCACAACCACGCTACTTGGGCTACAACTGCCGTAGGTATGATTGGTTATGTAATGGGTGACAAGAATCTTGTTGATCAAGCTCTTTATGGTTCAGAGAAAATCAAAAACAACGGTGCTGGTTTCATTTGCCAACTAGACGCTTTGTTCTCACCTGACGGTTACTTCACAGAGGGTCCTTACTACCAACGTTATTCAATTTGGCCTTTCGTTGTTTTCTCTCAAGTTATTGACAACAACCAACCAGATTTGAAAATCTATGAGTATCGTGATGGTATCCTAAGAAAAGCAACTCGTACAATGATTGATTTGACTTACAACCGTCAGATCATGATGTTCAACGACGCCCTAGAGAAAACTCTAGACGCACAGGAGATTGTTAATGCAGTTGATGCAGCATACAAATCAGATCCTAGCGACAAAGAGCTTCTATCTATCGCTGCTGACCAAAAGAAATTCGTTGTATCTGATGCAGGTCTTATCACAGCTAAAGCTATCCAAGCTGGCGAGGCTAAACCTTATAAATATGGTTCATACCTATTCAGAGATGGTTCAGACGGTAGCCAAGGTGGTATCGCTATGATCCGTGAAGACAAAGAAGACGGTATGTTGATCGCTTTCAAAGCTACATCTCACGGTATGGGTCACGGTCACTTAGACAAGTTCAACTTCTCATTGTATGACAATGGCAGAGAGGTTATGCCTGACTATGGTGCAGTACGTTTCTTGAACGTAGAGCCTAAAGACGGTGGTGGTTACACTGCTGAGAATGGTACTTATGGCAAGCAGACTATCTCTCACAACACTGTTGTTGTAGACAAGACTAGTCACTTCGGTGGTAACACTACTCTATCAGGTAAGATGTCACCTCACATCAACTTCTTCGGAAAAGATGGTCAAGGTGACAAGAAAGATGTTCAGATTGTATCTTCAGGAATCTCTGAGATCTATCCAGGTGTTGAGATGAACCGCGTAATGGCTCTTATCAACACAGGTGAAGAGGAGCCTCTAGTAATCGATATCTTCAGAGTTAATTCTGACGAGAAACATACTTATGACCTTCCTTTCTACTACAAAGGACACCTTATTTCATCAAACTTCCCTATTGAGAGAGATTTGACTACATTGAGTGCCTTTGGTGAAGCTCACGGTTACCAACACCTATGGAAAAAAGGTGAGGGTAGTCTACCAGCAGATCAAGGTTCAGTAGCTGAATTCACTTGGGTTCTTGGCAACCGTTTCTACAGCGTAAACACTGTGGCAGACCAAAACACTAAGTTCTTCCAAGTAATGACAGGTGCAAACGACCCAGAGGAAAATCTTCGTACAGAGAATGCGATTATCATTAGAGAAGAGACTGCTTCAAAAACATTCGTATCTACTATCGAACCTCACGGTATGTATGACCTAATCATGGAGATTACAGCAGACTTTACAACTAATGTTGAGAACCTAGAGGTTGTTGTTGACGACGCAAAACACACTGTTGTTGTTGTTACAATGGTTTCTGGCAAGGTTTACACTCTATGCGTACAGAACGAGGGTTCTGAGAAAGCTGAAGACGTTAAAAATGTAGCTAATGGTAGCAACGGTCAAGTTTATACTTGGACTGGCGACTATGCTTTATTTACAAAATAACAGATGACAAAATTAAAGTCAATCCTTTTTACACTTACTATCTTACTACTTGCCACAACGGCAAGTAGTAAGACAGAAGTGTTTAATACCCCACGACCTCGACTATTGCTTACACAAGAAGGTGTAGAAAACATCAAGGCTTCGTTGGGTACTTTACCCGATTTTGATGCTTCGCTAGAAGAAATCAGAGTGGGTGCAGACAAGGCTCTAGTTACACCAATAGACGTCCCTATACCAGTAGATGGTGGAGGCGGATATACTCATGAGCAGCACAAACAAAACTATTACGACATGTACCACTGCGGTATCATGTATCAGATTACAGGTGAGGCAAAATATGCTGAGCATGTAAAGGATGTGCTTTATGAGTATTCAAAAATGTATTCTACCTTGCCACCTCATCCAGATCCAAAGTCTGAATGTAAAGGACGTATCTTTTGGCAGTCGCTAAATGAATATGTGTGGCTTGTACATGTAGCAAATGCTTATGACTGCGTTTATGAATATTTTACACCCGAGCAACGCAAACACGTAGAGGACTTAGTTTTCCGTCCTATGATAGAATTCTTGAGCAATAGCGACGAGGCCCATGTTTATGGCTTCAACCGCATGCACAACCACGGTACTTGGGCAACCACAGCCGTAGGTATGATGGGTTTTATCATGAACGACAAGGATCTTGTCGAGAAAGCACTTTATGGCTCAGAGAAAGATCGCAACGGCGGTTTCTTAAGCCAAATAGATTATTTGTTCTCACCTGACGGTTACTTTACCGAGGGTGCTTACTACCAACGTTACGCATTATGGCCATTTATGGTATTTGCTCAAGTTCTGGAACACAACATGCCAGATGTTGACATTTACAACTACCGCAATGGAACCTTGAAAAAAGCTACCGATGTACTGATACAGCAAGCCTACAACAGAGACTTGATGAAGTACAACGATGCTATGGAAAAATCTCTAGACGCACAAGAGATAGTTAACGCTGTTGATGCCACCTACAAGGCTGACCCAAGCAACAAGGAGCTACTATCTATCGCTGCCGACCAACGTAAATATGTTGTTTCAGATGCAGGTCTGATAACAGCTCGCGCGGTGGCAAATGGCGAAGCTAGAGAATTTAAATACCGCTCACAGCTATTTCGCGATGGCTCTGACGGCACACAAGGAGGTCTAGCAATACTACGCACCAAGGGAGAGACTGACGGAATGACTCTACTGTTCAGAGCCACCTCACATGGTCTTTCGCACGGACACTACGATAAATTAGGAATAGCCATACACGATAATGGCTATGAAGTGCTACCAGATTACGGTTCTTCACGTTTTTTGAACCTAGAACCTAAATATGGTGGTCAATATACCCTAGAAAATTATACCTTTGCAAAGCAAACTATCGCACACAATACAGTTATTGTTGATCAAACGAGTCATTTCAAAGGCGACATAGACACCTCGTCTAAGTATGCTCCTTCGATTAACTTCTTTGGAGACAGTGACCAAGGCGATAAAAAGGGGGTCCAAATAATTTCGGCACATGACATATACGCCACACCAGGAGTTGTCATGAACCGTACTTTGGCTATGATAGAAACAGGAGCAGACCCACTGATCATAGATATCTTCCGTGTCAACTCAGACACAGAGCATACTTATGATTTACCGTTCTACTACACCGAGCAACTTGTAGAGAGCGACTTTACACTAAGAAGGAATACGGATAAGTTGGTTCCTTTTGGTACAGACTACGGTTATCAGCACTTGTGGCTTGAGGCTGAGGGTGAGATGGTTGATGACGACAAACTGGCAACGTTCACATGGTATAAGGACAACCGTTTTTACAGTGTTAACACTGTTGCTGACCAAAAGAGCAAGTTCTACCAAGTTAGAACGGGAGCTAATGACCCTGACCAGAACCTACATTTGGGTATAGGTATCGTGCTTAGAGAGCAGGCTCAAAACCATACTTTTGTTTCGACAATAGAGTCTCACGGTCTTTATGACTTGCTAAAAGAGATTACTGTTGGATATAAGAGTAATGTAGATAATATCGAGGTTATTGTAGACAACACTCAACATAGCGTTGTTGTTGTAACAATGAAATCGGGAGTACAGTACACGCTATGTGTTCAGAACGAGGGCTCGCAGGAAGAAGAAGACAAAGAAAATGTGGCTAAGGCTAGTAACGGAAAAGTATATACTTGGACTGGTGACTACGCCCTATTCACAAAACAAGCAACAAAATAAATAAACTTCATTAATACTAATTTTAATTTTCAAGAAGATGAAATTTGAGAACAAAGTAGCCATTGTAACAGGTGGTGCTCGTGACCTAGGTCGCGCGATTTCAGTTGGTCTAGCATCTAGAGGTGCTAAAGTTGTTATCAACTATTTTGATAACCCAGAGGACGCAACTGCAACTAAAGAAATGATCGAAAACGCTGGTGGCCAAGCTATCACAGTTCAAGGTGATATGACTAAAGCTGACGACGTTAAGAAACTTTTCGAGGCTTCTAAAGAGGCTTTCGGTGAGAAACTAGACGTTCTTGTTAACGTTGTAGGTGGTATCGTAGGTCGTAAGGTTATCACTGAGCAAGACGAAAAATGGTATGACTTCCTAATGGATGTTAACATGCGTAGCACATGGTTGTGTACTCGTGAGGCTGTGCCTATGATGTCAGAGGGTGGTTCTATCGTGAACTTCTCTTCTCAAGCTGGTCGTGACGGTGGTGGCCCTGGTGCTTCTCTATACGCAACTAGCAAAGCTGCTGTTATGTGCTTCACTCGCTCAATGGCAAAAGAGTTGGGACCTAAAGGTATCCGCGTAAACGCTCTTGCTCCAGGTATGATCAACACATCATTCCACGATATCCACACTAAAGCTGAGGCTCGTACTAACTTGGCTAACACTGCTCCACTTCGTCGTGAGGGTAATGCAACTGAGGTAGCTGACCTAGTATGTTACTTGGCTTCTGATGAGTCATCTTACGTAACAGGTACAAACATCGATATCAACGGTGGTACATTGTTCAGCTAGTCAATAGCCGACAATAAATAAGAAGGGAATGACCAACAATATTGTGGTCATTCCCTTCATTTTTTTAATACGGATGGCTAATAAGTGCTTATTAGCCATCCTCTTTTCGTTTGTATATCTTTCTGGGCGCTGCCCGCAAACTTTGTATATCTTTATGAGTGCTGTCTGTTCGGCAAACAAACGTTTATATATATGTGTAAAACGCGTGACGCGACACTGAATATACTCCCGATACTCAAAAAGTACACGTACCTATTTCACTTACTCCTTTACAAGTTCTATGGCCATGATATAGTCGTTCATATAGAAGCCATTTCCGATGTCGAAATCGCCTGTGCGAGCGATGCTCAGACCCATCTTAGAATAGAACTGCTGGGCCTTGTTATTGCGGTTTACATGTAGCTCCATGGTGCAGCTACTATTCTTGCAATTATTCTTTACATAATCAAAGGCGAAATGTATCATCTTTCGACCTATACCCTGCCCGTGGAACTCGGGCAAAACATAAATCTTTTGTAGGATATACAGCTGCTCGTCTTGCTGCTCGATTGAGACGTATGCACACGGTATGTCATCGCTATACGCCAAGAAATAGTTGTGTCCCTCGCTCATCTGAGTGACGATATTATGTGGGGCATACATCATCTCCAACATATATGTCAGTTGGTCGGGCAAAAGAATATCCTTATAAGTAACGGTAAAAGTCTTGAAGCCTAGCTCATGAATCAGCTTGACGTCATCTATTGTTGCTGGTCGTATGGTAATCATAATTTGGTAGTTTAGTTACTACAAATTTAATGAAATATTCTAACGATAGTCTACAATATTTAACAAAAATACAGAATAAATTAAGGGGCGGCAACCACTGACCACCACCCCCTAGCCTCTCTTATGCCTGCTGCATGATGCGAGCACCTATGCTCTCAATCATGGCGGCAATATCGCTCTGGAAGCCTATAAGTTCATTCTCATGTTCTAGTTCCTCTTCAAGAATCTCTACCACAATCTTAAAGGTCGTATAGTCCTTGCCTTCGGTGTAGGCGGCAAGCTCCTGATAGCGTTTTATGGCACAGCGTTCACTCGATATGTTCTGCGCAAGAATCTGCTGCACGCTAGGGTCTGTGGGCGCAAGATACTGACATTCGGCCATGGCAATCCACTGTGTAGGGGCAAGAACTGGCGTGCCTCCCAGCTGAACGATTCTCTCCACCAGCTTCTCGGCGTGCCCAAGCTCCTCATTGGCATGCTCGATAAGTTCTTTCTCCACATCGGGGCGCAGAGGACCCTCAATGACGCGAGCACCTATCCAATACTGGTAGTAGGCTAGCCATTCCTCGCTCAGTGCCTGATTCATAGTTTCGATTAGTCGCTCTACATCCAAAGGTAGTACTTCACTGCTAATTGTTTTCATATTAATTTGCTTTTGGTTATTCCCTAAAGCAAATTACAAATTTCGTGCTAAGCACACGCAAACCGTGAGAGATAGGTAGGCCTCACTGTTCTAATAAACCTAAATGAGATATTAAATGCTCGATTAGTCATAAAATAAGAAAAGGTCGAACAATAAGTTTTACCTTATTATTCGACCCATATAGATCTCTGTTTATAGTATCTCTAAAACTTCTACAATGTTGCTACATACTCATCTATAGCCTTTGCCGCAGCACGACCCGCACCCATGGCAAGGATTACCGTAGCAGCACCAGTAACAACATCACCACCAGCAAAAACGCCCTTGCGTGATGTTTGTCCCGTAGCCTCGTCAGCGACAACACATCCCCAGCGGTTTGTGTCCAGTCCCTGTGTTGTAGTGGCAATAAGTGGATTTGGAGATGTTCCAAGTGCCATAACAACAACATCGCACTCTATATCAAACTCTGAACCCTCGATAACCTTAGGTGAGCGACGTCCAGACTCATCTGGCTCGCCAAGCTCCATGCGAACACAGCGCAAGCCTTTAACCCAGCCATCCTCGGTTCCTAGTACCTCAATAGGGTTGGTCAACATATTAAAGTGTATACCCTCCTCTTTGGCGTGGTGAACCTCCTCAACGCGTGCTGGCAGCTCAGCCTCGCTTCTACGATAGACAATGTGAGAATCTGCTCCTAGGCGCGCAGCTGTACGTATAGCATCCATAGCCACGTTACCACCTCCAACAACAGCAACTCTCTCACCAACGAAGATTGGTGTCTCATAGCTCTTGTCATAGGCTTTCATAAGGTTGGCACGTGTAAGGAACTCATTGGCCGAAACAACGCCATTAAGGTTCTCACCCGGTATGCGCATAAATTTAGGAAGACCTGCACCACTGCCAATAAACACAGCAGAGTAGCCTTCGTTATCCATAAGTTCGTCAATGGTAACCGTACGACCAACGATAACGTCGGTCTCTATCTTAACTCCCAAGCGCACAACATTAGCTATCTCGGCAGCAACAATCTTACTCTTTGGCAAGCGGAACTCTGGAATACCATACTCAAGAACGCCACCAGCTTTGTGCAACGCCTCGAAGATAGTTACCTCATAACCCAACTTAGCCAAGTCAGCGGCACATGCCAAGCCCGATGGGCCACTACCAATGATGGCAACCTTGTGTCCGTTGCTCGCTGGAAGCTCAACTTCCTTAGAGCCATTCTCGATATTCCAATCGCCAACAAAACGCTCTAGCTTACCGATGGCAACGCTCTCGCCCTTGATGCCAAGGATACAAGCACCCTCACACTGAGTCTCCTGAGGGCAAACACGTCCACACACAGATGGCAAAGAGCTATCTTGAAGGATAAACTGAGCAGCCTCCTTAAGGTTGCCCAATGCTACTTGCTCAATGAACTGAGGTATCTTAATCGACACAGGGCACTGCTCTACACAGCGAGGTTTCTTACATTTTATGCAACGTGTGGCCTCTAGCTGTGCCTCCTCAAGGTTGTAGCCGTAGCACACCTCCTCAAAATTTGTAACTCGAACTTCGGGTTTCTGGTCGCGTACTTTTACGCGAGGTATCTTATTTGCCATAACTATTTATCTAATCCAATTCTACATTTGTGACCTGCCTCACGCTCGGCAGCAATCTTTGCCATGCGCTCCTCTAGATTATCGTACATCCTCTGACGGCACATAGCCTCGTCAAAGTCAACCTCGTGTGCATCAAACTCAGGACCGTCGACACAAGTAAATTTCATCTTGCCACCCACAGTTACCCTACATGCACCGCACATACCAGTTCCATCAACCATAAGAGTATTAAGGCTAACGATAGTTTTTATGCCTAGCTTCTTAGTTGTTAGAGCAACAAACTTCATCATAATCATAGGACCTATGGCCACTACAACATCATACTTCTTGCCTTGGTTGTTTACCAAGTCCTCAAGCTGAGCTGTGACCAAACCCTTAAAGCCCTCGCTACCATCATCCGTTGTGATATATAGGTTTGAGGCTACGGCAGCCATTTCCTCTTTGTATATCAACATCTGAGAATTCTTAGAACCAACGATAACGTCAACGTCAACTCCATGCTCGCTCATCCACTTAACCTGAGGATAAACTGGAGCCGTGCCCACGCCACCTGCAATAAACAAGATATTCATCTTTTGAAGCTCCTCGATAGGAATCTCTATCAACTCTGAAGGGTGGCCTAGAGGACCTGCGAAGTCATCTACATAATCGCCTTCGTTGAGTTCGCATATCATCTTGGTTGACTTGCCTATGGTTTGAATAACTACGGTAACGCTACCTTTTTCTGCATCATAGTCAGCAACGGTAAGAGGAATACGCTCACCCTTCTCGCCAACTCTCATAATGATGAATTGACCTGGCAAAGCCGAGCGGGCAATTCGTGGTGCCTCGATTTCCATAGAGTAAATCTCTGGTGCGAGAACTTTTTTACTAAGAATCTTAAACATAGTAGTTAGGTTAATGTGCTTTATTATTTATATCCAATGAGTCTAATTTTACGCATAGGGCGAGAGGCTATGTTCATAATCATGACTATCTCGCGCTCGATGTAGTTTTCATTTATTTTAGAAACATCCATGGTAAATTCTATTTCTTGTGATGCTCCCGTTGCTATTGTTATTGGCGTAGCCTCAAGGCATGAAAAACCCTCAGGCATGGCTATATCTCGTATTATAAGGGGAGACTTGCCTGTATTTGTCACCTTAAAGGTGTGTTTGGTGGCAGCAGTGCTCAGCTTACCAAAGTCAAAGTATGCCTTGTCTAGTTCTGCCTCTGGGGACAGTTTCTTTGAGGCGTTGGTTATTGGGGCAAAGTCTTCTGTCACCACAGCCGAAGTGGTGATGGGAACAGTGTTCTTCTGACCATTAACCACCAAATAACATTTATCGCTTATATATCCCCAACGATTATCACCCATAATATCATATGTCAGGGTCAACGAACCTCTCTCACCAGGGGCCAAGGTACTAGGATAGGCCACGGCTGTAAAATCAGGAGAACCCGTAATGTCGGCAACCGAGACTGTTAAGGTCTTATCAGTGGCGTTGGCATAGGCTATGACTATGGAACGGTTCTGCCCCTGCTCAACATAGCTGAAGTTTGCCATCATAGAGCTGACACGCAAATCTCCAACAATCTGGTAAGGGAAATCATCTTCTATGCTTGGCTCGCTAGGATTAACAACGCCTTTTATGGTTAGTGTATTACGATTCTGACGCGAGTTGCTAACGATAAATACATCGCGCGAGAAGCGTCCTGGGCGACCTGTTGGGTCATAAGTGATTTTTATCTGCCCTGTTTTATTAGGTAGTATGGGTTGACGCGTATAGTCGGGAGTGGTGCAGCCACAGCTGGTAGAGACATTTTCGATAACAAAGGGGGTGGTGCCTGTATTGGTGAAGGTGAATGTATGCGACACCGATCCTGATGATTCCTCTATGGTACCAAAGTTGAAAGATGATTCTTCAAACACCATTGTAGATTCTGGTGCAGCAAAGCTTACAGAGAATATAAGCAATGAAATTATGGTACAAAGATATTTTATCATAAATAAAGTGAGGATTTAATTGCGAAACTACTACAAATGTAGTAATTTTGACATGAAACAAGAAATTTATCTAGCAACACTTTTTACAAACTTTAAAAAAAATACAAAATGCAAAAACGTTTTTTAAAATATGTAACATTTGACACCCAAAGTTGTGAAAAAAGTCAGACTATTCCTTCAACCGTAGGACAGACAGTCTTAATCAAACACCTTGCCCAAGAGATGGAAGAGATTGGACTAGAAGATATAACTATAAATAAATATGGTGATCTTATCGCAACGATTCCTTCAACCCTATCAGAGGAGCTAACAGCGAAAGTTCCTGTGGTTGGTTTCTTGGCGCACGTGGATACAGCCACAGACCTTAGCGGCAAGGATGTGAAACCTCAGATTTTTAAATACGAGGGTGGCGATATAGTTATCAATAAAGAGCTAGATGTTGTGCTTAAGGCCGAGCAGCTAGAGCCTTATATCGGACATTCGATTATTACATCAGATGGCACTACCCTACTGGGTGCTGACGACAAGGCAGGTGTGGCAGAAATCATGAACGCCGCAGAGTACCTTATCAACAATCCAGATATTAAGCACGGAACAATACGTATAGCCTTCACCCACGACGAGGAGATAGGTCTAGGCATGCAGAACTTCGATGCTAAGGAGTTTGGGGCCAAATACGCTTATACCATAGATGGTGGCGCACTAGGTAGCCTAGAGTACGAGACTTTCAACGCTGCACGTGCCGAGGTTACTTTCAAGGGTCTTAGCGTCCACCCTGGATATGCAAAAGACAAGATGATTAATGCCGCCCACCAAGCAGTGTTGTTTGACAACGCCCTGCCTCAGGAGCGTCCTGAGAGCACATGCGGCAGAGAGGGCTTCTATCACATGATGTCCATGGAGGGTGGTTGCGAGAGTGCGACACTAAACTACATTATCCGTGACCATGACAGCGAGATTTTTGCACAGCGCAAACAGATAATTACCGAGACTGCCGAGCAGTTTGGTGGCAAGGTGACCATCAAAGACCAATATCGCAACATGGGCGAGGTTATAGAGACTATGCCTGAGGTGGTGGATATTGCCATCGAAGCTATGAAGGCTTGTGAGGTTGAACCTAAGATTGAGGCCGTGCGGATCGGA
>JAWXTS010000033.1:0-17049 GCA_044433305.1 Rikenellaceae bacterium
AGATTATAGTTGGAGGCAAGAGGGTTTGAGCGTGGGTAGTAGCTACTTGTGGTTTGATAAGAATGTAGCCAACGACCCTAATGCTTCTGGCAAGTCTATCTTTGACCCCTCGCCATTGGGTTGGCGAGTTCCTCGCTATGGCACTTTCACAGTTATGAATAATGATAATTGCGAGTATAGCAGCAAAGATAATGCGCTACTGTATAATGGTGTGGTGAAAATGCCTATGACAGGTTATCGAAGCAATAACTCGGGTAATGTAAATGATTATGGCTCTCAGGGAAACATACGCCTGTCTACCCAGATTGATGCCTCCTTTGGCTATAACTTTGTCTACAATCCTTATGTTGACGAGGATACAAACAACACCCTCTCCGATGGCTTTTGTGTTCGCTGCATAGAGGAGTAGGCATGGTAAGCTAAATCGATAAATTTCAATGAAACTATCGAACTAGTTATAAAAAAAGATTACCTTTGTATATATACATAACTTAAGTCTATAACACAAATAATGTATATATGCAACTACTCGATATAATAGGTGGAAAAATAGTGCGGTTGGTTACTAAGAGCATTGTAAACCCTTGTCGTCGCTTAAGATTAAAAAACAAGAATTTTACTCTTATTGCCAGTAATTGTAATGGCACCTATCTTCTCTATGATTTGAAATTAAAATATAATACCCCAACAATAAACCTCTATATCGTTCCGCGCGACTTTGTTCGATTTTGCGCTAATATAGACTATTACCTTGGTCTCGAACTTACCTTCGTTCAGGGCCATGGCGTCGACTATCCCGTGGGGATGCTAGATGATGTCACCATACACTTTATGCATTACGCTAGCATAGACAATGCGCGCGATAAATGGAACCAAAGATTAAAAAGAGTGAACAAGGATAATATATTCTTCCTTATGGCCGAAAGAGATGGCTGTACTTATCATACGCTTAGAGCGTTTGATGAATTGCCCGTTAGGAATAAATTGGTCTTGACGCATAAGTCTTATCCCGAGTTTAGCTCTGCATACAAGATTTCGGGATTTGAGAGAGAGCAACAAGTAGGCGAGTTACACGAATATAAACACAACTTTTCGTGTTTGCGATATCTCTATGACTTTAATTTTGTTGAGTGGTTTAATAGTAATCTTTAGTGTGTTATAGTCTTTAGTCTTTAACTTTCTGCCACGTCGAGAGCAGATAGAGTCGATAATAGCTGCGTTGATATGGTATGGAGTAATTATCTATATAGCAATCTATTAGTCGTATTTTGATTTAGTTATTGCCCAACCCTCCTCTTCGCATTTTAATCTTATCTGTCTCATCTTATTCTGAATGTCTTTGTATTTGTTGGCGTCGTATTTTTCTGGATAAGTATTCATCTCTAAAAGTTGTTTATGATAACCGTTATACGCAAGACTATATGATCTCTGGAATCCACCCCATTTAAGAGTGTTTTTTTGTGCGCTTGTGGTGCTCGCGGAGGTAGATTTGGTTGTGGTGTTAGAAGTGCTATTAGTTGAATTATATGACTGAGTCTGATTACTGTAAATCATAGACTTTTTGAAGTGTGTATCGAACGAGTGGTTGCCAGCGGTCCTCTTGGCCGAGGATGCTGAGTTTGATGATGGGGGAGGCGGCTGTTTTGCTGTCTTGGAGTGTTACTTTGTATAAATCTGCCTCTGAGTTGTCGTTGTCGCCGAATACAGAATCTGTAAATATCTCAACTTTCAGCAGGCTGTCTTTTTTGCTGTACACGTAGCTCATGCCATTGACGAGGGTTGCTTTTTGCCACTGTGAACCAATATATTCTTCGGCTCCGATAAATTGCCATTTATCTGTTAGTGTGATTGTTTGATTCATATTGTGGTCGCTTTAAGGTAGTATAAAATAAAATGCACGGAGACTGACTAACCCTCCAAGGTGCGACCAAGCAACCCATAAGACAACCATCAGCTCCGTGCAAGTTCTGCACGGGCTGCTGGTTGTCAATTCATGCTGTTATTCTCTTTCTATTTGGTCGCTTTCGGAGGGTTAAACAGCGTTCGTATGTATATTATTCTTTGTTTATATCATTCAGTATTGTTTTTGTTTCAATGCAAATATAGTTAAAATTTGAAAAAATCATCTTATGTTTTGTATAAATAGTCTGAAAAGAAAAAGCACGGAGACTGACTAGCCCTCTCAGGTGCGACCAAGCAACCTATGATACCCCCATCAGACCCGCGCTAACTCTGATATACATACATAAAAAAAGGCCTCACAGATATCTGTAAGGCCTTTTTTGTCGGGGTAGCGGGATTCGAACCCACGACCCCCTGCTCCCAAAGCAGGTGCGCTAACCGGACTGCGCTACACCCCGAAATCATTAGATAAACTATCTTCCGATTAAGATGATGCAAAGGTAAGACTTTATTTTGAAACTGCAAATTTTCTAGAGGATATTTTTAGATTTTTGAATAACTTTTCTGCATTTGTATGCCCATGCCATGTATATACCTTTTAATAAATAAGGGAATTGTTAAAATTAAATAAAAATTGTACCTTTACGGCTTGTTAATAATAAACTTCATAATTTTTAATTTTCAAAATTTACATTCTATGCTATTACAATCAATCCCTGAACAAACAGACTCGCTTACTAATGTCGTAACCGCCGCGGATACCACTGTTGTCGCTGATTCAACAACCAACATAATAGACCTAGCACAGACAGTGTCTACTCTAAAGACCATGCCCGTAGACCAAGTTATAGAACTGCTTACTAAAAGCATCGTTGAGATAGGCCTTAAACTACTGGTTGCTCTGCTAATTATCGTAGTAGGTAAGTGGGCTATCCGCCATATCAAAAAGGTCATTATGGCCATTATGGTTCGTCGCAATGTCGACACATCGTTGAGAGCTTTTGTTAGCAGCCTTGTTGGTATGGTGCTTATGACACTACTTATAATAACCACCATAAGCATACTTGGTATCGACACCACATCTTTTGTAGCTGTATTTGCTTCTGCTTCTCTGGCCATTGGTATGGCACTTAGCGGCACCTTGCAGAACTTTGCTGGTGGAGTGATGATACTACTTTTAAAACCTTTTAAGATTGGTGACTTTATCGAGGCTCAAGGTCAGTCGGGTACCGTTAAGGAGATTCAACTTTTTAATACTACTATCAACACCCTAGACAATAAAGCTATCATAATCCCTAACGGCAACCTATCGACAGGTATCGTTAACAACTACTCACATGAGGAGTATCGTAGAGTAGATTGGATTTTTGGTATTGCCTATGGCGATAACTATGATACAGCCAAGGACCTAATTAAGCAAATGTTGGACGAAGATGCTCGCGTGTTCGACTCAAAAGAATATCCTTACCTAATAGCTTTGCACGAATTGGGAAGCTCATCTGTTGATATTATCGTTCGCGCTTGGGTTAAGTCTGGAGACTACCTAAGTGTTAAATATGACATGAACGAGAAAGTTTACAAGACATTTGATAAGCACGGATTGAATATTCCTTTCCCTCAGATGGACGTGCATGTACACAATACAAAATAAGATATGACCCTTATAAAATCAATCTCTGGTATTCGTGGTACCATTGGAGGTGAGCAAGGAGACAACCTTACCCCTCTAGACTTGGTGAAATTCACTTCGGCTTATGCCGCTATGATACGCTCTACAACCAGTGGGCGTGCAGTGGTTGTGTTGGGTCGCGATGCACGTATCTCTGGCGAGATGGTCTCGGCCATAGTCGAGGGCACTCTTTGCAGCTGTGGCGTCGATGTCATCAACGTTGGTCTTTGTACCACCCCAGGTGTCGAGCTTGCTGTTACGGAGAAAAAGGCAGACGGAGGAATCATCCTTACCGCAAGCCACAACCCTAAACAATGGAACGCGCTTAAGCTATTGAACAGCAAGGGCGAGTTCTTGAATGACACCGAGGGTAAGCAGATACTTGCTGCCGCTGAGAGTGGAGCATTCGAGTTTGTGGATATCGATTCTATCGGTAGCGTTATTGAGCGTAGCAGCTTTGATAGCCATCATATAGAGATGGTTATGGCTTTGCCTATGGTTGATAAGGCAGCTGTTGCAGGGGCAGGTTTCAAGGTCGTTGTCGATGCCGTTAACTCTGTGGGCGGAACTGTTATCCCTGCCTTGTTGAGAGAGTTGGGTGTTGAGGTTGTTGAGATGTATTGCACACCAAACGGCCACTTCCCTCACAACCCTGAGCCACTTCCTGAGAATTTGACTGAGATTTCAGCCGCTGTTCTTGAGCATAAAGCCGATATGGGTATTGTTGTTGACCCTGATGTTGACCGCCTTGCCTTCGTGTGCCAAGATGGTACCATGTTTGGCGAGGAATATACTCTGGTTGCTGTGGCAGACTATATACTCTCTAAAACCAAAGGAGCTACGGTTTCTAACCTAAGCTCTACACGTGCCTTGCGCGATGTAACCAGTGGCTATGGCTGCGAGTATTTCTCGGCTGCTGTGGGCGAGGTAAACGTTGTTGCTAGGATGAAAGAGTGTGGTGCGGTTATCGGAGGCGAGGGCAACGGAGGAGTTATCTATCCTGAGCTACACTATGGTCGTGACGCGCTTGTTGGTGTGGCGTTGTTCTTGAGCCTTTTGGCCCACAAGAAGATGTCTATGTCCGAGCTTCGAGCATCCTACCCAAGCTACTATATCTCGAAGAATAAAATCGAGCTTACAGACGATATCGATGTAGATAAGATTCTCCTTGAGATGAAAGAGAAATATAGCGCAGAGCAGGTGACCGACATTGACGGTGTTAAGATAGATTTTGCTGACGGCTGGGTTCATCTTCGCAAGTCAAATACTGAGGCTATAATCAGAATTTATAGCGAGAAGAAAGACAAACCTAGTGCTGATGCTCTGGCTATGCAAATCATTAACGACATTAAATCATTAATATAATCCACCATGAGTGAACTTAAAACCTACATAGATAGCAACAAGGAGCGTTTCCTCGAAGAGCTATTTGAAGTTATGCGTATTCCATCAATCAGTGCTGAGCAGAGCCATAAAGACGATATGGTTCGCTGTGCCGAGGCCCTTAGAGACTCTATCCTTAAGGCTGGAGCTGACAGTGCCGCTGTATATTCTACCGAGGGCAACCCTGTGGTCTATGGACAGAAGATTGTTGACCCTGCCGCTAAGACAGTGCTTGTCTATGGCCACTATGATGTGATGCCTGTTGACCCTGTGAGCCTTTGGGACACCGAGCCTTTCGAGCCAGTTATTAAGGACAACCGTATCTATGGCCGTGGTGCCAATGATGACAAGGGGCAGTCTTTCATGCAGATTAAGGCTTTTGAGTACTTGGTGGCTACGAATAATTTGAAATGTAATGTTAAGTTCATGCTTGAGGGCGAGGAGGAGATAGGTTCTCCAAGTCTTGGACTATGGTGCGAGCAGAACAAGCAGATGCTTGAGGCAGATGTTATCCTTGTCTCAGACACAGGTCTGTTGAGCTGGGAGACGCCGTCCATAACTTGTGGCTTGCGCGGACTGTGCTATATGCAGGTTGAGGTTACTGGCCCTAATAAGGACCTTCACTCAGGTCTTTTTGGCGGTGCTGTTGCCAATCCAGCTAATGTGCTTACTAAGTTGGTTTCGTCGTTGGTTGATGATAACGGCAAGATTACTATACCTCACTTCTATGATAAGGTGCGTGTTCTTACTCCAAGCGAGCGCGAGGACTTTGGCAAGGCTCCATTCGACTCTAAGTCGTATATGAGCGACCTTGATATTGAGGAACTAGAGGGTGAAGAAGGCTTCTCTACTCTAGAGCGCACGGGTGTTCGTCCATCGCTTGATGTCAACGGCATCTGGGGTGGCTACACTGGCGAGGGCACTAAGACTGTGATTCCATCTAAGGCCTATGCTAAAATCTCTATGCGCTTGGTTCCAGATCAAGACTATGTTGAGATAGGAGAACTTTTTGCCGAGCACTTCAAAAATATCGCGCCTAAGAGCGTTAAAGTTAAGGTCGAGGCCTTGCATGGAGGGTACCCTTATGTTTCTCCTACTGACTTGGAGGCTTATAAGGCTGCCGAGAAAGCCATGGAAAAGACCTTTGGTAAGAAACCACTTCCGTATTACTCTGGTGGCAGTATTCCAATTATCAGCACTTTTGAGAAGGTGCTAGGTATAAAATCTATACTTATGGGCTTTGGCCTTGATTGCGATGCGATCCACTCTCCAAACGAGAGCTATGGTGTGGACAACTTCTTGCGTGGTATAGAGACCATAGCAGAGTTCTATGAGTTCTACTCATAGGCGATAGGATAACTAATAAGTACTCATCTGCTGCCTTACTAGATTTTCAGTTCTGTCCTCACATACTACTCGCATGCTGCGGAGGACTAAACATCAGAGCGTTGCGGCTAAATACTTCTTAGCTATCCAGATATAGATGTAAAATAATGAGAGAATGACTAACATTAATCGTTGGTCGTTCTCTTATTTTTTTTTGAGTATATCTAGGGCTGTTTGCATCTCGCCGAATCTGAAGAGAAGTGATATGCCAAGATAGGAAAGGCAGCCAGAGATGACTCCTATTACTATCTTCAACATCTGGTTGTCTGTTATTAGCATAGACGAGTAAGCTATTGCGCCCATGGCTGCAGTCAGCAGAACTAGCGGGGCTATGGCTTTTATCTGGGCGATGTAGCCCGTGAGAACAACCTTCTTGGCAAAGAATATCGTCACCGCCATATCGCCAAAGCTGTAAGCCAGCAGACCCCAGCATAGAGCCTTGACACCCATAGGCATGGTCACAAGCATGATGATTACACCCAGCGATTTCTTTATTATCTCTGCCCTGAGGAAATAGTCTGTGCGCCCCTTGACCGTTAGTATAGTGTGGTTTATGCTCATTATCGGGTACCACATATAGGCCACACATAATATCTGGAGCAGGCTTGCAGCATTAGCCCACTTCTCTGTCAGAACAACATCTATCAACGGCTCGGCAACCACGGCAAGCCCAATCGACATAGGGAATATTATGTAGCATGCCATTCTTAGGGTCTGGTTGAAGTAGTTGGTAAGTCGCTGTGTGTCGTCCTGAATATTACACATGGCAGGGAACATGGCTCTGGTGATGATGTACGATATGTTCATAGATGGAAATTGGCCTATGGTCGAGGCTCTATTATAGAAGCCAACTTGCTGAGCCGAGAACTTCTTGCCTATGACTAGGGTGTACATATTGACATATATCACGTTTATAAGCCCTGTGCCTAGGTAGCGCGAACCGAAAGCAAAGAGTGTTCTGAACGACTGCCACGAGTACTCGAGGGTTGGTCGCCAGTGAGCCAGCACCCACATCATAATCGTGTAGAGTAGGGTGTTGAGCACAGCTTGTGTTACTAGTGCCCACACGCCATAGCCATAGTAGGCCATGGTGATACCTATAATACCGCTTATGACCACGCCAATGAGCGATGCCTTGGCCTGTGTTGTGAAATCTAGCTTTATGGTGAGCTTTGCGCGCTGCACTATCGAGAACGAGGACAGTATGATGTTAATGCCTATCCAGCGCATAATGCTTTTTAAGAGCGGCTGATTATAGAAGTCGGCTATGTAGGGGGCACTCATCCACAACAAGGCATAGACTACAAGTCCTACTACGATATTGAAATAGAATGCAGTGGAGAAGTCCACCTGACTGCGGCTCTTCTTTTGGATTAGAGCATTCGAGAATCCACTGTCTATAAACATCTGGGATACAGCAATAAAGATACCTAGCATGGCTATCAAACCATACTCCTCTGGCGAGACCATGCGTGCAATAACTATATTCAGTATAAAGGTTATGCCCTGAATCGAGAAACGCTCGATGGCACTGCCCCATATACCTTTTATAGATTTGCTCTTTAGGTTATCTTGCTCTTGCATAATGTATTAAGGCTTATTTAAAGCGGTTCATTCTCTTGTCATAGCAATGGCGGCATATAGGCTCATAGTCGCCCTTTTCTCCAAGCAGCACCAAGTTATCGTTGTCGGTGATGCGGTGGGTATAGTTGGCAAGGCTGCCACAGTGAACACAAATGGCGTGCACTTTAGTGACGTACTCGGCCACAGACATAAGGTTTGGCATAGGGCCAAACGGCTTGCCAAGGTAGTCGGTGTCTAGGCCTGCCACAATAACTCTCGTGCCACTAGAGGCCAGTTGCTGGCATACATCCACGATGCCTGCATCAAAGAACTGAGCTTCGTCTATGCCCACAACCTCTATGCCCGAAGCCATAAGCAGTATGTTGGCCGATGAGTCAACAGAGGTTGAGAGTATGACGTTTTCGTCGTGCGACACCACCATGTCGTCTGAGTAGCGTGTATCTATGCGAGGCTTGAAGATTTCTACCCTTTGGTTGGCAAATTTTGCCCTTTTCATTCTTCTTATAAGCTCCTCAGTTTTGCCCGAGAACATTGAGCCGCAGATAACTTCTATCCAGCCCGAGTGGCTCATACTTTCTAAAAACATATATCTTAAATTTTTAAATTACCCTATTATGAAAATTGCTGGCTTCTTGTGGATATCCACCTTTTTGGTCTTCCACTTCGCAGCCGTTGTTGTTAGTATAAACTGCTCTGGACCCATAATATCCGAGGCCACGGTTATAAGCGTATTTGGTTTGCAGCTTGCGCTCAGCTCCTCTAGCATGGCGATATTGCGATAGGGCGTCTCGATAAACATCTGTGACTGCCTCTCGCTTATAGCGCGTTGTTCTAGCTTCTTGATGGCATTGCGACGGTCAGGCTGCTTTATGGGCAGGTAGCCATTGAAGGCAAAAGACTGACCGTTTAGCCCTGAGGCCATCATGGCAAGTATTATCGACGAAGGACCCACAAGAGGAATAACCTCAATGTTGTGAGTATGTGCCAATGCCACAACATCTGCCCCTGGGTCGGCCACACCGGGTACGCCAGCCTCTGAGATGACTCCCGCGCTGCGCCCGTCGATTAGGGGTTTCAGCATCTGTTGTATCTGCTCTGGCGAGGTGTGCTCGTTGAGTTCTACAAACTCTAGAGTGTCTATGGTTATGCCAAGCTTAAGGCTGCTGATAAATCGTCGTGCCGAACGAACGTTCTCCACGATGAAATAATCCAGAGACTTAATAATCTCTAGGTTGTAGTCTGGTATAGAGTGGTTTATGTCCCCCTGAGCTATGGGGCAGGGCACCATATATAGTTTTGCGTTAGCCATTATTCCTTTATATATATGCGTTTTACACGCGTTGATATTGATGTCATTATTTCGTATGGTATGGTCTCCAGAACCTCGGCCATCTCTAGTATGCTTGGACTCTCGCCAAAGATTGTTACCGTGTCAGACTCCTTGGCCTCTATGCCAGTTATATCTACCATACAGGTGTCCATACATATATTTCCTATGATGGGGGCTAGCGAGCCGTTGATGTTTACACTCCACCTGCCGCGGCTGAGCCTTCTGTCTAGTCCGTCGGCATAACCTACTGGTATAGTGGCTATTGTTTGCCTTGATGTTATCTTGCCATGGCGGCCATAGCCCACTGTCTCGCCAGCTTCTAGGGTCTTGATTTGTACGATGCGACTTTTGAGGCTGCTTACGTTCTCTAGCTTGCTCTGGTCGTCGAAGCTAACCCCATAGAGTCCAATACCTAGGCGTACAGCGTCAAACTGAGCCTGAGGATATTTCTCTATGCCAGCACTATTGCTCAAATGTCTTACAATATCTTTGTAGGGTAGCGAGTCGATTATTTGGTCGCTCATCTTGCTGAAACGCTCTATCTGTGTTAGAGTAAACTCATGCTCTTCGGGCATATCGCTAACGGCAAAGTGAGAGAATATAGAACTTACCTTGAGGTTGCTGTTGGCCACAAGCCTAGGGCAAAGCTCGTCTATTTGACTCTCGACAAAGCCCAATCGGTGCATTCCTGTATCCAACTTGATATGTATAGGGTAGTTATATTCAGAATATCGTACGGCCTCATTATTAAAAGCCTCCAGCGAGTTGAAACTGTAAATCTCAGGCTCCAGCCTATATTCTATCATGGTGGCAAAGCTGTCTGCATCGGCATTGAGAACCACGATAGGCATCTTTATACCCTCCTTGCGTAGGGTGACGCCCTCGTCGGCAAAGGCCACGGCTAGCATGCTCACGCCCTGTTCCTCAAGCATCTTAGCTATCTCGAAAGTGCCATTGCCATAAGACAGAGCCTTGACCATAGCTATAATGCCAACCCTTGGCGACAGTTTATTTCTAAAGTAGCTGAGGTTAAAAATCATGGCGTCGAGGTTGACCTCAAGCACCGTTGTATGAACTTTATGCTCTAGGATGTGTGATATTTTCTCGAACTCGAAACGGCGGCTTCCCTTTATCAGCACCGCAGCATCTTTTATGTCCTCGCGATTAAAGCTATTCAAAAACTCTTGGGTATTGTTGTAGAATCTGGTTTCTGTCCCAAAGACCCCTTGGCATGAGCATATATTGTCGCCTATGCCTATTAATATGTCTATGCTTTTGTCCTCTAGCATCTTAGAGACTCTGCTGTATAGCTGTTTAGTGTCTATTCCGCTCTGCATAATATCGGATAGAATCACTATCTTCTTGCGAGTGGTGGCAATAGAGCACAAGTAGTCCAGAGCAGGTTCAAGGGAGTTAATGTCGCTGTTGTAGCTGTCGTTTATCAGTAGTGCCCCGTTGGTTCCATCTTTGAGTTCCATGCGCATGGCTACGGCTTGCAGATGTGAGCTCGAACCTATAACCTCCTGCATATCAAAACCAAGGGCATCATATAGAGATACCGCAATATTGGCGTTTATCTTTGATATAGAATCCGCAAAAGGCAGATTCAGCGCGTAACTATCTTTGTTTATGCCTATGAGCTTTGCTGTGCTAAAGTTGCTGTTTATCTGGTCAACAATCTCGCTCTGCTCACTATTATATATTATGGTGCTTGCATTTTTGGCTAGCAGTAGTTTCTGTTCTAGCTTCTGTTCTCTGCTGGTGAAGTTTGCTTGGTGGGCATCCCCTATATTGGTGATTATAACTATGTTGGGGGCTATTATTTTCTCTAGCACCTCCATCTCGTTCGGCTTAGATATGCCAGCCTCGATAACTACTATATCCTCGTCGCCCTGAATCATAAGCAGAGAAAGTGCCACGCCTAGCTGAGAGTTGTAGCTCTTGGGGCTACGAAAGAGCTTGGTCTCTTGTGGGCACAGCTGGGCTATCCATTCCTTGATTACGGTCTTGGCATTGCTGCCCGTGATGGCTACGACCTTACCCCTGAATTCTTTGCGATAGTGTGCTGCAAGAGTCTGCAAGGCTTTTATAGTGTTGTCTACAACCACAAAGCCTGCATCTGGGAAGCTGCCATCGATTTCCCTTTCCACGATAAAGGCTCTGACCCCACGATTGTACATAGCTTCTATGTAGTTGTGTCCGTCGTGGTTGAGTCCATTGATAGAGGCGAAAAGCGTTGCTTCACAGCTGCTTATAGAGCGACTGTCGGTTATTATTCTATTTATAATAGAGTCTGAGCCTTTTAGTGTTGCGCCTGTAATTTGGGCTATATGTTCTAAACTAAATTTCATTACAGCATTATTTATTACCAAAGGTAGGCAAATTTCTGAAAGGTAGTACTATAAATCGAGTTTTACAACAGTAATTCCTGCTCCGCCGTTCTCTTCGCGCTCATCTTTTGCACTTTTCAGGTAGCCTGTGGTGCGTAGATAGCTTCTTATTTCTTCCTTCAAGGCTCCCGTTCCCTTGCCGTGGAGTATGCGCAAATCTGAAAATCCTAACATTATAGCCTCGTCAACAAAGTCCTGAACTTGCTCCAGAGCCTCCACAACGCGCATACCTCTGACGTCTATATTCTCGCGGAACATAACACGCTTTTGCATGGTGTCGTAGTTTGTCTGCTGCTTGGGGGCGGGGCTAGAGGCAGGCACTATCTTGCTAAACTCATTGTTCGAGATGGCAACAAGCCTATTTAGTGCCACGGTACTTGTTATGTGACCCATTACGATGGTGGCTTTTTTGCCGTCAACCTTTATGACCTTGCCCACTGCATTCTGATCCTTGATGCGAACATGCGAATCCTCTACAATAGGCAACACTTTAGGTGCGGCCTGCTGCGTCTGCTCGCTACTGCCCTTGCGCTGCTCTTTGTTTTTTGCGCGACGCTCCTTGCGCTGGCGCAACTGTTCTATCTTGCGGTCTATGTCGCTTGAGTCTTTGTTCTCGACCTGAGCAACTTTGTCCTTGAATTGCTCCATCTCGCGACGTGCCTTAAGGGTTTTCTCCTTGTCGGCCTGACTCTCCTTGATGGTGCGTATAGTGTTCTCTATCTGCTTGTTAGCCTCGGCTGTTATGCGCTGGGCCTCAGCTTTTGCTTCTTTTAATATGCGTGCCCTCTCGGCTTTTATATTGCTCAGCTCGCTTTGGTAACGCTCTGTGAGTTCTTCTACGCGCTTGTCGTTCTGACGTATCTTGTCGCGCTTATTTTCCCAATAGCGTTTGTCGCGTGCAATCTCGCGCAGCTGCTTCTCGATGCTGATATGGTCTGTGCCTGCTTTGGCCGAAGCACTAGCTATAATATCTTCCGATATGCCGCTCTTGCGCGCAATCTCTATGGCAAACGAGCTGCCCGGCTTGCCAAGTTCGAGCTTGAATAGTGGGCGTATGTTCTGAACGTCAAAGCTCATGGCACCACCCATGACGCCATCTGTGTTGGTGGCGAAATATTTTATATTAGCATAGTGGGTTGTGATAACACCAAAGCATCCCTTGTCGACATATTTTTCGAGCATGCTCTCGGCCAGAGCACCTCCTATGATAGGTTCGGTGCCACTACCAAACTCGTCTATGAGAATCAGCGAACGGTTGTTTCCTCCGCGCAACATATTCTTCATATTAAGCAGGTGGGAGCTATATGTACTAAGGTCGTTGTCTATGGATTGCTCGTCACCTATATCAATGAAGATGTTGTCGAAGATTCCGAACTCTGAGTTTTCGAGTGTTGGCACGGCAAATCCACACTGAACCATATATTGCAATATACCAACAGTCTTTAGACACACCGACTTACCTCCAGCGTTAGGCCCAGAGATAACCAGTATGCGGTTGCTCTTATCAAGGGCAACATCCAAGGGTACTACCTCTGCTCCATCTCTTTTCAGAGTCTGTTCAAGCAGTGGGTGGCGGCCCTTGCGTATGTTTATCATAGGTTCGCGCTCGATGATAGGACAAGCATATCTATTGTCTATGCTAAAGCGAGCCTTGGCCACAAGCATGTCTATCGTGGTTAGGTAGTCTCCACTGTCCTTTATAGCCTCGATGTTTGGACGTATAAGGTCGGTGAACTCTACGAGTATACGTATTATCTCTCTGCGCTCGGCATATTCTAGCTCGCGTATCTCGTTGTTGAGTTCTACTATCTCAACTGGTTCTATGTAGAAGGTCTTGCCCGTTGCCGACTCGTCGTGTATAAAGCCCGCTATCTTCTTCTTGTTTGATGCCGACACGGGAATCACTGTTCGTCCGTCGCGCACAGAAAGAGTGGCTTCGGGGTCTACATAGCCTGCCGATTGAGCCTGAGACAAGATGCGTTGCAGTCGCTTAGAGACCTCGCCCTCGTGGCTACGTAGCTTGCGACGTATCTCGTATAGCTCATTTGACGCGCTATCTTTGATTTTGCCGAACTTGTCTATCAGAAAATCTATATGACCGATAATCTCGGGAAAGCTATTGACATTAGAGCTAAGCTCTTGCAGCGCATAATATTTGCTAGCATCGGCCTCACGAATTATATTAACGGCATTGCTTACACCAGTAAGGGCCTTGTGTATAGTCACCACCTCGTCTATATCAAGGAAGTGTCCTTCGACCTTGGCCTTGTCCAAAAAATGTGATGTATCTACAAAATTAACCGAGCCAATCTTGTTATTGAATATAACAAGATCCATCATTTGGTTGCACAGAGTGAGCCTAGAGACCACCTGATTGTAGTCGCTAGAGAATGTTGTGGCCTCGATTTTGGATTTTGCTCCGCTGGTTGTGCACAGCTGGGCTATCTGAGCGCGTAGGCGCGTAAAGCCTATCTTGCTTTCGAATGTATCTGGGTATATCATTAATTAGATGTGCTCTTCTTGCCGAAAACGGATATATTGACGTAACGTTTAGGATTCTCTTTAAGGTCCTCGAATAGTATTGCAAGGTTTGTAGTGGCAGTTACCAATGAGTCGTAAAGGGCACTGTCGCCTATAAGTTTACCCATGGTGCCATCTTGGTCGTTTATGCTTTTGAGGGCGGTGTTCAGCTCGTTTACACTGCTAGTGAGTGAGCTAACAATGCCCGAGTGATTAAGTGAGTCACTCAAGTTGTCAAGGTTGACTACTATGTTCTCTATGCCTGCGGCGTTGTTGTTCAATGTTGCAGTAAGAACGCTGATGTCAGAGATTATAGCCTTGATGTTTTCTCTTTCTGAGCCTGTGACATCCTTCAAATCTGACGACATGCTCGAAAGGTTGTTCATGGTTTCTTGTAGGCTCTGCTGATTGCTAGCTATAAGTGCGTTGATGTTCTGCAATGCAAGTATGGCCTCGCTTGATAGTTTGTCGGCACGCTCCATCAAGAAGCCTATCTCAGAACCAGCAACCTCCAGCAGGTCTTTGTCTTTCATCGATGTCAGCGTGTCGCCGCGTTGTAGATACTGGTCTGCGTCGCCATAAACAATCTCTATTGCCTTGCCACCCATGAGGCCGTCTGTGAACAGGCGAGCCGTAGAGTTAACAGGGATGTGATAGTCACTTTCGATATTCAGCTTTAGAGTTATGGCCGAGTCCTTGCTTGGGTTGTAAGAGATGTCGGTTACCGTACCTACTTTGTACCCCTTTATATATATACCCGCTGAACTTTGTACGCCACTGATATTTTCATATTGAGCATAATATGATTTGGTGCTACTGAAAACATCTTTACCTTTCAAAAAATTAAGCACCCAAAATAGGCACAATATCATTGTGATGCCAAAGACACCGACTTTAAATTCTCTGCTAAGTTTCATAATTTTGTTTTAAGGGTTAAGTTTGCGAGCCTCGCTAACGGCTATCGGTGAGTCTCCTTTAAAAGCAACGAGAAAGGCGTCGCCAAAAGTTTTTCTCACTTCGCGTTGCAAAGATAATGCTTTGCTGTAAGAATTAGCTTGTTCAACATAATATTTATAGAGATTTCCTATCTTTATTTCAGTAACTTTGTTCCTATATGTCTTAAATTGTTCCGAACTTGGCGCAATGCGGGTTGTCGAACTGCATACCTGAACTCTGTAAACTATATTATTGCTATTTGTTTGTACTTGCCCCTGTGGTTTTGGGTCAGCCTTGGCTATATTTTCAGGGGCTATGTTAACAACGTTAGCAGCCTCCTCTATATTGTCGCTGTCGAGAACTATGGTGTTACCTCTGCCGTCAGCCTTGGTCTTGTAGGTGCTAAAGGCATTGAACAGCGCGCGCGAGTATTTCTCTTGTCCTGCTTTCGATACTAAGAACTTCTGGTCGCTGAGGTTGGTTATGAATCCAAGCTCGACAAGTACGCTGGGCATGGTGGTTTTCCATAGTACAAGGAACCCTGCTTGGCGCACGCCTCTGTCGTTGAGTCCCGTATTTTTTATCAGCTCGCTCTGTGCTGTTTGTGCAAATAACATGCTCTGTTCGCGATACGAGTATTGCATAAGGTTGAATATTATGAATGACTCTGAGGAACCAGGTGAGTAGCCGCTATATTTTGCTGTATAGTCCGATTCGTATGTGATAACGTCATTTTCGCGCATGGCCACATCGAGGTTACCGTTGCTCTTGTCCACACCCATAACAAAGGTGCTTATACCATTGGGCGATTGGCTGTGTGTGGCATCAACGTGTATAGATATAAATAGGTCGGCACCTGCTTTGTTGGCTATGTCGCTGCGTGTGTCTAGAGGGATAAAAGTGTCATCCTTACGTGTATAGATAATTTCGACCTCGGGATAGTGTTCGTTTATTAGTGCTCCTAGTCGAAGTGCTACATTGAGGACAATATTTTTTTCTTGGTGCGTTTTAAATACTGTACCAGGGTCTTTACCGCCGTGGCCAGCGTCTATAACCACCTTATTTATTACTGCGGGGCCTTGTGTGGCGGCACTAATTTTTGTGCTGTGTGTTGCTGTAAGTAACAGTAATAGAGATAGTTGTAATATTGTACGAATATTCATAAGGGTAAAATTATGTAACTTCTTTTTTTTAGTTAATTTTGTGGTTACTTTTGTGACACATTGCAAAGTTAAAAATTTGTTGGAAATTGCGAGTTAAAAATTACAAATATATACTGACTATCTTGTCATTATTATTATTTTCTCTAGGGTTTCTGTATGGTCAAGCTCCTGATTTAGAGTCTGGTCGTGAGCACGAAGGCTCACAGTTTGCCACACAAGAAAATAATAATGGTGTGCCGATAGCCGATAGCACCTATATCTCTGATAGTACATTTGTACTTTCGGCGGATAGCTTATCGCATAATACATTCTCTGTTGACTCGATGGCTATCGATTCTACCTCTATCATATCTGCTGATAGCGCAAGCGTAGATACACTTGAGACAAAGCAGTTCTTAGACGATGTTATGTCGGGTAGCAACCAAGATTCATTGGTGTATGATGTTAAAGGTGGTTTTGTATCTATATACGAACAGGGCGACATCTCTTACCAGAATATGAATATCAAGGCCGACTTCATGCGCGTTGATATGAATACCAAGGAGATTTATGCTCATGGCCGCCTTGATACCACAACAAATGTTAGTACGCGTCCCGAATTTATAGAGGGAAATTCATCATATACGATGGATACGCTAACCTATAATATAGATAGCCAGAAGGCCAGAATCAAGGGCGTGCAGACCCAAGACGGTGACGGAATCTTGCGCGGTGTCTCGGTTAAGAAGATGGCCGACAACACGATCAACATCTCTAAGGGTCGATATACCACCTGCGATGCCGACC
>JAWXTS010000034.1:0-16500 GCA_044433305.1 Rikenellaceae bacterium
GTTGCCGTGGTTTATCAGAAGCCCTAGTTAAACAAGACGACATCTCAGCATTGTTCTGCCCTGTTGGAGGTGCTGCGACTATGGCTGCTGCTGCTGGCTATCTTGGCAAAGCGGCTCCAGAGAAAGAGCCTATGGTAGCTGTTGTTCGTTGTAACGGTAGCTGCGAGAATCGTCCTCGCACAAACCAATTCGATGGTGCTTCGTCTTGTGCTGTTGTTGCATCACTTTATGGTGGTGAGACAGGATGTACCTTTGGTTGTATTGGTGAGGGTGACTGTGTTGATGTTTGTTCTTTTGGAGCAATCGCTATCGACCCAGAAACCAAACTACCAGTTGTAGACCAAGACAAATGTACTGCTTGCGGTGCATGTGTTAAGGCATGTCCAAAATTCATTATCGAGTTGCGCAAGAAAGGACCTAAGGATCGTCGCGTATACGTTAGCTGCGTAAACAAAGACAAAGGTGCTGTTGCTCGCAAAGCTTGTAAGACAGCTTGTATCGCTTGTAAAAAATGCGAGAAGACTTGTCCATTTGATGCTATCACTGTTGAGAACAACCTTGCTTACATCGATCCAGCAAAATGTAAATCTTGTCGTAAATGTGTTCTAGAGTGCCCAACAGGTGCTATCGTAGAGGTTAACTTCCCTCCACGCCCTGTGAAGAAAGACGCTCCAGCTGTGACTAAGGCTCCTGTAACACCTAAGGCTGCTGCAGTTAAACCAGAGGTTGCTCCAGAAGTTAAGACAGAGGCTCCAGCAGACAATAACTAGAATAATTAAAGAAAAACGATATGTCAAAAACATTCAGAATAGGCGGAGTTCACCCACCTGAAAATAAAATAAGTAAGGCTAAGGCCATTGTTGAATTTCCTATTCCTGAAACCGTAGTGATTCCACTTTCTCAGCACATCGGCGCACCAGCAGTTGCTTGCGTAGCAAAGGGAGATGTTGTTAAAGTTGGTCAGATCATAGCCACAGCAGGTGGCTTTGTATCGAGCAACATCCACTCATCGGTATCAGGTAAAGTAACATCTATTGACGCCATACTAGATGGCGGTGGCTTGCGCAAGCCTGCCATAACAATCAAAGTCGAGGGCGACGAGTGGGCAGAGGGCATAGACCTAAGCACAGATCTAGTTACAGAGTGCAGCCTTACTCCAGCCGAGATAGTAAAGAAAATTGCTGAGGCAGGTATCGTAGGTATGGGTGGTGCAACCTTCCCAACTCAAGTTAAGCTATCTGTTCCAGAAGGCAAGACAGCAGAATACCTTATTCTTAATGGTGTTGAGTGCGAGCCTTACCTTACATCTGACCACCGCGTAATGCTTGAGCATGGCCAGGAGATGATCGTAGGTGTACAGATTTTGGCCAAAGCACTAGGTGTTAAGAAATCTTATGTTGGCATCGAGGAGAACAAACCTGACGCTATCAAACACCTTCAGACTATTACAGCCTCTATGAACGATATAGAGATTGTACCTCTACACGTACAATACCCTCAAGGTGGTGAGAAACAACTTATTGACGCTGTCATCTCACGTCAAGTACCTTCGGGCAAACTACCTATCGACGTTCAAGCTGTTGTACAGAACGTTAGTACAGCCCTAGCAGTATACCACGCAGTGCAGAAGAACCTTCCGCTTATCAGCCGCACGGTTACCGTTACAGGTAAGTCTATGACAGAGACTGGTAACTTCAAAGTTAGAATCGGTACTCCAATCAGCGCATTGTTGGCATATTGTGGCGGTCTTCCTGAGGATACAGGTAAGGTCATCAACGGAGGTCCTATGATGGGTCGCTCTATGTGTAACCTTGAAAGTTCTGTAACCAAAGGTACTTCAGGTATCCTTGTCATGAACGACAAAGAGGCTAAGCGTAATGAAGCTGCTTCATGTATCAAATGTGCTAAATGTGTTAGTGTTTGTCCTATGGCTCTAGAACCATTCTTGATTAGCAAGATGGCTCAGAAATCTATGTTCGAGGCACTAGAGGACGAGCGCGTAGCAGACTGTATCGAGTGTGGATCATGCTCATACATCTGTCCTGCATCACTACCATTGCTAGACTACATCCGTATCGGCAAGGGCGAGGTAATGAAAATCATGCGTGCGCGAGCAGCAAAATAACCCATAGGAATATAAAAACATAAATATAATGGAGAAAAAATTAATTGTATCGCCGTCACCTCACGTCAAATCGGCCGTTTCGACACAGAGCCTTATGCGTGATGTAGTGATTGCATTGATTCCTGCCTTTGCTGTCGCAGTTTGGGTTTATGGAATAGATGTAGTTATTGTGACAGCAGTTTCGGTTGCCGCATGTATGCTAACCGAATTTGTTATAACACGTTACTTGCTAGGATTAAAATCTACTCTATGTGATTTTTCAGCTGCACTAACAGGTTTATTGTTGTCTTTCAACCTACCAAGCAACCTACCTCTAGGTCTAGTTGTTATGGGTGCCGTGGTTGCCATAGGTATCGGTAAGATGTCTTTTGGCGGCTTGGGCCGCAACCCTTTCAACCCTGCACTTGTTGGTCGTGTGTTCCTTCTAATATCATTCCCTGTACAGATGACCAGCTTCCCTGATCCTCAAGCAGTAGATGGTAGCACGGGTGCAACATTGCTTACAGCAGCCAAAGAGTTTATCGGTAATGGCAACTCAGCAGCTAGCTTCGATTACAGCCTAAGCGATATGTTTATCGGCTTGCAAGGCGGTTCTCTTGGTGAGATAGGTGCAGCAGCGCTACTACTAGGATTTGTATATTTGTTGGTTCGCAAGGTTATCACTTGGCACATTCCAGTAGCAGTATTGGGAAGTATGGGTGTTCTTGCAGCTATCCTTTGGGGAGTTAACCCAGATTCATACATGAACCCTATGTTCCACATCCTAGGTGGTGGTGCTCTACTAGGAGCAATATACATGGCTACTGACTACGTCAGCTCGCCAATGACATACAAAGGTATGCTTATCTATGGTGTTGGTATCGGTGTAATCACCATCCTTATCCGTACTTGGGGTGCTTATCCAGAGGGTATGTCGTTCGCAATTCTTATCTTGAATGCTTGCGTACCACTAATTAACAAATATGTCAAACCACAACGCTTTGGCGCACAAACTGTAAAACAATAGAGACTATGGAAAGTACACTTAAAAATATGGTACTGACACTGTTTGTCATCACCTTCGTAGCTTCATCGGCAGTAGGATTGGTGTATCAGGTTACCAAAGACCCTATCGCTGCGGCAAAACAAGCCAAGCTATCAGCAGCTCTTGGCGAGGTGCTACCATCAAACTTTGACAACGAGCCATCGCAAGACCAACAGGTTAAAGATGTAGACGGCGGACAAGTCACTATCTACACAGCCAAAAGTGGCGACCAAGTCGTTGGATATGCTGTTGAGACTTTCACTATGAATGGTTTCGGCGGACGCATCAAACTTATGGCAGGTTTCCTACCAGACGGAAATATAACTAAGATTGCGGTTCTTGAACACGCAGAGACTCCAGGTCTAGGTAACAAAATCGAACCATCAAAATCAGATTTCTCGCTTCAGTTCGAGGGTAAAAATCCTGCGAGCTACACGCTAAAAGTCAAAAAAGATGGCGGTGATGTAGATGCTATCACGGCTTCAACAATCACTTCTCGTGCTTACCTTGATGCTGTTCAACGTGCATATAACACTGTTTTTTCAACAATGAAAGGAGGAGCAAATGAATAAGCTACAACTAATAACAAAGGGACTTATCAAAGAGAATCCTATCTTTGTCCTTATGCTTGGTATGTGTCCTACACTAGGTACTACATCATCAGCAATCAATGGCTTGGGTATGGGTATGGCAACTACTTTCGTGCTTGTCATGTCAAATATCGTTATCGCAATGATTAAGAACTTCATACCTGCAAAGGTACGTATCCCTTCATTCATTGTGGTTATTGCATCGTTCGTAACCCTTGTACAGTTCTGTATGGAGGCTTTCGTTCCAGATTTGTACGCTACTCTAGGTGTGTTCATTCCTCTTATCGTAGTAAACTGTGTTATCTTGGGTCGTGCCGAGGCTTTTGCCAGCAAGAATGGCGTGTTCGATTCAGCTCTAGATGGTATAGGCATAGGTCTAGGATTTACATTCTCGCTAACTCTTCTAGGTACTGTACGTGAGCTTCTTGGTGCTGGTTCATTCTTCGGAATGAAGTTCATCGAGGGTGACGGCATCTTGTTGTTCGTACTTGCTCCGGGAGCATTTATCGCCCTAGCCTACCTACTAGTATTGTTTAACAAAGTTACAGCAAAACTAAAATAACATGGGATATTTTGAAATTATCATAGCAGCTATATTCGTAAACAATATAGTTCTTGCCCAGTTCCTCGGAATCTGCCCATTTCTAGGTGTATCAAATAAGGTTGAAACATCTATGGGTATGGGTGCTGCCGTAACTTTCGTTATGGCCATTGCAGCGGTTGTTGCATACCTTATACAGTACTTTGTACTAGTACCTTTGCATATCGAGTATATGCAGACTATTGTCTTCATCTTGATTATTGCCTCTTTGGTACAGATGGTAGAAATCATGCTTAAGAAAGTGAGTCCAACTCTTTACCAAGCATTGGGTATCTTCTTGCCACTTATCACTACTAACTGTGCGGTACTTGGTGTTGCCATCCTTTTGGTTCAGAAAGAGTTTACTCTAGGACAATCTGTTGTATATGCTGTGTCTACGGCTATTGGCTTCACAATCGCTTTGGTTCTATTCGCTGGCATCAGAGAGAAGCTAGAGTTGGAAGATACTCCAGCAGCGATGAAAGGACTTCCTATCGCTATCCTAACGGCTGGTATCATGGCCATGGCCTTTATGGGCTTCTCAGGATTGGTATAGTCTCAGTTTCATTGATACATAAAAAAGCGGTTCTTGCATAATGCAGGAACCGCTTTTTGTTTTGAGTAAAGTTATATTATAGGGCTAGCCCTGTATCATCTTAACAAGATATTCTAACTGAGTGTCAACATCGTTTATGTAGTCTTCGAGGCTCTGCTCGATATGATGGTGAGGCTCTATGCCTATGCCCTCCATAGGGAATCCTTTGGGCGATACTTGCACGGGCTTGCGTGTTGGGATATTGAAGTAAGTGCCATAGCTGGTCGCTTGGACCATAGGGCTGTTGCCCGTATCGCCTGATGTTGGCACGCCCACTAGGGTTACGTTTGCGCTCTCCTTCAAATCTAAGGCAAAGCTCTCCGCTGCCGAAGCAGTTGTAGTATGAGTCAAAAGATAAATCTTGCCAGTGTATCTATCATCCCTAGGCTCTAGCATATCGCCCGACACTGAGGCCTGCTGCTTTTCTTTGATAAGGTATTCTGCTATCTCCTCGCTGCGATTAGAGTATCCACCACCATTATTTCTTACGTCTATAATCAGGTAAGGAAGCTGTTTGATTGAAGAAAGTGCCTCAGCAAATTTCGTTGTAACCTCCATGTCGTTCATCGAATTAATAGCTATGTAGCCTATCTGCTCCGTAAGGGCGCTCGAGGCTATGGTCTCTAGGTTGTTGGTTCGTTGGCTGTTAGCATCGCAGAAGCTCAAGGTTATATCTTTTTTGCCCTGCTCTGTCATGATAGTGTAGGTTCTCTTGGCTGGAGAGTAGCTATTCTTTATGGCACTCATGGTGGTGTAAAGCTTAAGGCCACGTTGTGTCGAGGCATTTCGATACTTCTCTTTAGACTCTAGCCACTCAAGAACGGGCACTCCACCCACGGCAAGTATCTCATCGGCTCTCTTGACGCCCTGCATCTTAAGCGAGTCCATGCCAACATAACTGAAAAGTATCTTATCTTCTACTCGGGCCACAGAAAAGTCGAGATAATAACTATTGAACAACGCCATAGAATGGTCGTTCCTTAGCGCAGCAAAGTACTCTTGCAGAAGTGAGCCGTAGGCCTCAGGAGTCTGCGCCTGCATAACACGCTGGTTAATAGTTGTATATAATGAATCCATATTTATGTTCTTGGCCTCTATATGTGAATATTTCAGCCTTACGATAGAATCAACTTGCTTGAAATCGGCATTATAATCCTCGGGCTGCACGCTCATCTGAGACATATAAGTAAACTGTGGGCTGAGCTGAGAGTCGCCTGATGACGAGCAGCTTGCCATGCTCAATGCCATGGCTGAGAGTAGTAGTAATCTTCGCATTTATTCTTATCTTGTTTAATCATTAATATACCAACAAAGATATATATCTACCCATATACGAGGATACACGGAATAATAGCCGACTAGCCACGCACCACGACATGTGGACTATCAGCGTACAGACATTAAGGCTAGTGAAATAGGTTATGCCTAGGGTACTTGATAATGAGCAATAATAGCCGACTAGCCACGCACAATACGGACCATCAGAACTTAGGCGTTAAGGCTATCAAATAGGCCCTGCCTACCAAGAGCCGCCACCACCGCCGCCGCCTGACATGCCACCGCCAAAGCCACCGAAGCCGCCACCTCCAAAACCTCCACCGAAGCCGCCTGAGCCACCACCACGGTAGTTGCCAAAGCCGCGCCCCGTACCAAAGAAGATTGTAGGAACACCACCCACCATGGTTGTTGTTGTAGTTGAGTTATCGTCGATATTGGAGCCTCCATGCTTAGAGCCTAAGAACCTTATAAGCAAGAATATACTTAAGAATATCAAAATCGAGAAGCTACGTTCGGCACCGCTCTCCGAAGCCTTAGTGTACTGGTCGGCAGTGTACTCACCACGCGAAAGGTTCATGATAACATCCACAGCTTTCTCTATACCCTCGTACATATTGCCCTGCATAAAGGCAGGTATCATCTCGTTGCGCACGATGCGTCCAGCAGTAACATCAGGTATGACACCCTCTAGTCCATAGCCCACAGATATAAACACCTGACCAGAGCCAGAAGTTGCGGTCTTAGGCTTTACCAGCACCACCACGCCATTATTGTTCTGAGCACTACCCACGCCCCACTCAGAGTGAAGCCTCTGGGCAAAGTCGCTCACAGCATAGCTTCCAAGGTCCTTAACGGTGACCACAGCAATCTGCGTTGTTGTCGAGCGAGCAAAGGTATCAAGTGTATTCTCTAGTTTTGTAATCTGCTCAGGTGTCATCAGCCCTGCAAAGTCATTGACTAGTCGTGCAGGATTTGGCACACTAGGTATCTGAGCACTAGCTGTTAACAGTACCAAAAACGACAATAATGATAATATATATGTTTTAATCTTCATACGTTCATATTTTTCAAGTTCTCAAAATTAATCATTTCCGCGATTAATACCCCAAAAATATAATTATAATTTCTTTACTACCTAATATTTTATACCTTTGTGTATACACAAAATCGCGGTTATGATAAATACAGATCAATGTAATGAAGGCCTTATATATAATAGTTTTTCTATTATCTTGTTTCAAACTTTTACCACAAACCACCCTCGCAACTTAGAGATAAACGAGAATAAGGGGTTTGTAGTACCTTTGAACACTAAGGCTTCGAGCGAAAATCAATCTGACACAACAGTAGACAATATTGACAATGAGATATTTACTCACAAAGCAACGATTGTAAAACGCTACGGCCTGCCTAGCTTCGATGTTGACATTATCATCGACGAGCGCAAGAAGGATAAAACTAAACCTGCAAACTTTATACCCGCAACCCTCAAAGGCAAAGTTATTGTCAAGGCAGCAGTGTTTTTTGACAACACCGTGCAGCTAACATACCGTATCGTGGTTGACTTAAAACAAGAATATACTCCTTCGCCATGCCTAACCAACCGCCCCATAGACACCAACGAGATGATAGCATTGGCATCTATCGTACAGCAGTCGGAGCACTGGAGTCTAAACAAAAAGGACAATGTGCAGGCTATATGCGAGACGCTAGAATCGGTGAAAATCAGCGGAGTGAAGCTCAGCGAAAACTCTAAGTATAGCAACAACCTAGAGGAGGAAGGGCTAGAGATAGAGGAAGTTATGCGTCGCCATCACAACTTGTTCGAGGCCAACAAAATCAAGCTCGAACAAATGAGGGACCAACAATATACGCTGGTCGATGTATGGGAGAACTTTGGACACCAGCCATGCCCAACGGTGGACTTCGACAAGATGAGCGAGGATCTTATCATAGAGCATATCGAGAAATACCACAAGAACGAGCTTATAGGACTCATGTCCTTCTACCCTAAGGAGTGGCCATATAGAATGGCTGCCAGCTATGATGATATATGTGGCAGGAACATAGCCATAGACACCGACGATTTGGTGCTGGCAAACCAGAATATGTGTCTTATCTTCGGCACCTATGGCAAGCGTGGCGAGGAGTCGGAGACCGACTGGAAAGAGCACCTTGCAGTAAGAAACATATACAATAACAGCTGGCCAGAGTATGTTGCAATACTGGAGTTTCTGCTTGTAAAAAAGCAAACCATAAACTACGCACTAGGACAATATATAGCTAGCTCAGATAAAATAGACTCTGAGAACACAGAGCTACTGATAAACAAGATAGACGAAAATGCTCAGCTGTGTATAGATATTTCTAATAGGCTGCTCAAGCTGAATGTCATACACTACCTGCGCTTTGCAGCACACAAGCACATGTATAGGCTTACATCTGAGTCGCTGAGGATAGTTGACGACAAAGAACGACTGGACTCGGCCATGACCAACATAGACAACGCGCTGATAAACGCCAACAACGTACTTGAAGCACGCCAGTCTGAACGCTCGAAGAACATACTATACTTTATATCCATAGCCTCGCTGTTCGGCATACTGCTTGAGAGTGACCAGATACCTATGATAACGCGCCTAACAAACGAAGACTATGGAGTGTGGGCCGCAGGAGTGCTTGAGGGAGCCACAGTAGTTGCAATAATAATAGGAATGTACATGTTTATTTCATCATTAGTTAAAGTTAAAAACAGACGCAGACGATGATACGAAAATACCAAGATAGCGACAGAAGTGTGCTTTGCGACTTCTTCATGCAAATAATAAACGAACACAAGGATTATATATCTCATGGCGAGTTGCAGATGGGTATAGCTCTCGACGAGCATACCATAGCTCCAGACGCTGAAATCACGTGGCTAAAATACCTTGACAATCATGTGCAAAACCCCTTGACCAAGATATTTATCTACCAACTAAAGCACAAGGTAGAGGGCTTTATAATTTCGGGCATCGAGGATGACGGCGCAGAACCATACGGCATAATCTATGACATGGGGGTGAACCCAACTCTCAGAGGCAAACACATAGGTTCTTCTCTTATAGAAGCCGCACTGAGCAGCCTAAACGAGCAGGGCATAGACACATTCTACCTAGAGTCGGGGGTTAACAACCACTCGGCCCACTCGTTCTTCGAGAAGTTCGGATTCCACCACGTGTCCAACATATATCGATTAAAGCAATAAATACATTCACATACCTAGTGGCAGAATTTTTGCGTTCATAATTTATTATGAAAAAGTTTATTCTGCCATTATTAATTCTAGGTTTGGCATCACTCAACCTAGTAAAGCAAACACTAAAAGCACAAAACATGAAGCAACTAACTCCACAAGAGAAATATGTTATAATAGACAAAGGTACCGAGGCTCCGTTTACGGGCAAGTACTACAAGTTTGATGAGCAGGGCACTTACCTATGCAAACAATGCAGTGCCCCACTCTACCGCTCTAGCGACAAGTTCGACTCGGGCTGTGGCTGGCCTAGCTTTGACGACGAGATTCAGGGTGCCATAACACGAGTGCCAGACAAGGACGGTAGACGCACAGAGATTGTATGTAGCAAATGCGGTGCCCATCTGGGTCATGTGTTTGAGGGCGAGGGATTCACACCAAAAGATACGCGCCACTGTGTCAACTCTATATCGGTAGAGTTTGAGGGCACGGACACCTCTAGCGACACTCTGCAAACTGCTATCTATGCTGGCGGCTGCTTCTGGGGTGTAGAGCACCTTATGCAGCAGGTTGATGGAGTGATTTCTGTTGAGTCGGGATACATAGGTGGCACAGTAGAGAACCCTAGTTACAAGCAGGTTTGTACAGGGCAAACAGGCCATGCCGAGGCTGTGAAGGTAACCTTCGACCCTCTTAAAACCGATTACAAGACACTCTCAAAGCTATTCTTTGAGATTCACGACCCAACACATATCGACAGACAAGGTCCCGATATAGGCAACCAATATCGCTCTGAGGTTTTCTATGCCAATGGGGAGCAGAAACAAATTGCCGATAGCCTTATAACCGAGCTTATAAACAAGGGCTATGATGTGGCCACAAAGCTAACCGAGGCAACCACATTTTACCCTGCCGAGGACTATCACCAAGATTATTATCAGAACAAGGGCACTCAGCCCTACTGTCATTCTTACGTTAAGAGATTCTAAAATATAAATGCCCGTCTGCAAATTGCAGACGGGCATTCACTTTACTTATTTAGTAAGGATAGCTAATAAGTGCTTAGCTGCAACGCTCTGATTTTTAGTTCTCCGCAGCATACAACCGTATGTGAGGACAGAACTCAAAATCTAGTAAGGCAGCAGATGAGTATTTATTAGTTAGCCTATTGTAGTTTTGACAACACATCAGATATGCGGGCCATAGCCTCAACAAGATTCTCGTCTGAAGTAGCGTAAGAGAAACGCAAGTAGTTAGGAGTACCGAAGGCATCACCAGCAACAGTTGCAACGTGACCAACCTCTAGGATATAAAGAGCAAGGTCTGTTGAAGTGTTGATTACGTTCTCGCCAGCTTTTTTGCCGAAGTAGTAGCTAACCTCTGGGTAAAGGTAGAACGCACCCTCTGGGTTGTTAACCTTGAAACCCTCAATCTTGCCAGCAAGATCAACAACTAGGTTTTTGCGACGCTCGAAAGCAACACGCATATCGTTTACGCAAGTCTGGTCACCTGCAAAGGCAGCAACAGCAGCTTTCTGTGCGATAGATGATGGACCTGAAGTATATTGACCCTGAAGGTTGTTACATGCTTTAGCAATCCAAAGTGGAGCAGCGATAAATCCTATACGCCATCCTGTCATAGCATAAGCCTTAGAAACACCGTTAACAATGATTACACGCTCGCGGATATTCTCAAACTGAGCGATGCTCTGGTGTGCACCGATATAGTTGATGTGCTCATAAATCTCATCAGCAATAACATATACTTGCTCATGGCGTGCCAAAACATCAGCAATCTCCTTAAGCTCTTGTTGGCTATATACGCTACCAGTTGGGTTTGATGGTGAGCATAGAACAAGCATTTTGGTTTTTGGAGTGATAGCAGCCTCAAGCTGAGCAGCTGTCATTTTGAAGTTATCTTCGATACCTGTCTCGATGATTACGTTCTCGCCCTCGGCAAGCTTAACCATATCTACATAGCTAACCCAGTAAGGAGCAGGAATAATAACCTCGTCACCAGGGTTAATCATCGCTAGGATAGTGTTACACAAAGACTGCTTAGCACCATTAGAAACGACAATCTGAGCTGGAGTATAGTCCAAGTTGTTCTCATTTTTAAGCTTTGCACAGATAGCAGTGCGCAAGTCTAGGTAACCTGGAACAGGTGAATAGAATGAAAAGTTGTCATCAATGGCTTTTTTAGCAGCAGCTTTAATATGGTCTGGCGTATTGAAGTCTGGCTCACCTACACTAAGATTGATAACATCAACTCCTTGAGCTTTTAGCTCATTACTTTTTTGAGACATAGCCAACGTTTGAGAAGGCGTCAACGCTGCAAGACGATCAGAAACTTTATTCATAGTAATATTCTTTATTAGTATTTGAGTACAAAGGTAAATAATCAATTTCGGATTATCAACACCTGTTTAAAATAAATCAGATTAGAGGATTAAGTAACAATTTGTTACTTAGTCTACCCTACGTAGGGTTAGTATCGTAACCTCTGGGGCACACCCTATACGCGTAGGCAATAGCACATAGCCAAAGCCGTCGTTGATGTACAGCAACTTGTCAAACCCATCGACCTTAAGGTTCTTCTCAAGGATTTGATAAGGTTCAACATTTAGGTATGGAGCCTGACTACGCGCCTTCTCCAAGTCATCATCATCTATATTCTCGCTACTGCGATAAAGTCCACTTACGAACTTATACAGCAAGCTTGCAGGAGAAATAACCTTACCCGCAATAACCATCTTAGACTGCATGGCATGAACATGACCTGAGAGAGTAAGATCTGCGCGGCCATCCAGTCCAGCCAGAGCAGGCCACGACTCAGGAGTATGGCTTATATTAACATTAAAAATGGAGCTTGGCACGCTGTCATAGGCACTCGAAATATCGCACTTTACAGACTGTCGACCCTTGGCACTGTTCATGCCCACCTCGGGGAAAATCACTCCCGTAAGAGATATAGAGTCCCCACCCTTATATAGGTATGTGGTTTGATTCTGGAGCAGCGTCCAGCCCATAGATTGCTGAAGGGCTATCATGCGTTCTGTAACCTTAGCCTCGGTATCCTGCCCCGTAGGGTCCTTGCGATAGATGCCCAAGTCGTGGTTACCAAGCACAGAGTAGACTTCAGGTTCGATACTCGACAGCAGGCCTACACGCGTAGAGTCTAGCTCCTCGGGAACTATATTAACCAAGTCGCCACCAAAGGCCACCATGTCAGCACCTGAGCTATTAAGAGTCTGCACCAGCTTCTCTATAAGTTTATTATTCTCAGGCAAGCTCCCAACATGCAAGTCGCTAAAGAAAGCTATCTTATAACCATCGAAGACCTCGGGCAGACGTGCGCTCTGAACATCAACATACTCTATACGAGGATGGTTGCGCACATAGAACGAGCCCCACGATATTACAAAAAGAACAATCAGCGCGGCCAATATGCCGAACGTATCGAATATACCGCCTCTATTATTGTATCGTGGGCAAAGGTAGCCCCAGACCGAAACCAGAAAGTAAGCTAGCTTTGAGAATATCTGCATAAAGAATGCAAACAACAACCAAAGAAGGTCTGACATCTCGGCTATATGGAACAGTCGAGTGGCAAGCATGGACACATATATCAAAGTTAAGGTGCTAAAATATAGCACCTTAGTCTTTGTGTTTGACTTTTTCATGCGGCGCACATAGACATATCTATCTAGCAGCACCGAAAGGAATATCAATAAGAATATGAATTGAGTCATCTACTTAGTTTACTTTTACAGTTTTTGCGCGTAACTCATTATCTGCCTTATACACACCAGCCCTTGTTATAGCATCGCAAATAGCAGGAGCAAGCAGCGTACCATCAGTTGATTGAGTGTTCTCTACATAATCATAGTTATAAGCAGAACTTACGTAGTTGCTGATAGCCATAGTGTATGTTTTGTTTGCAAGAGCACGGCCGTTCATATCATAGAACTTAACAGATGTAGCTTTATTGTTGGCGTCAACCATAACATCATATTTCATACCACTAGGATATAGGTCTACTCGTTGAGCCTCGTCGCTACCCTCGTTGTTGAAGGTGTTTAGTATCATCTGCTCCATCATAGCTAGGCTCATCTTTTGAGTAACGATATAGTTGTTGAATGGCTCCATCTTGTAGACCTCAACAGCAGATACATCACCAGCAGAAAGGCTATCGATACGAACGCCACCTGAGTTGTGAACAGCAAAGTCGGCTCCCGTAGCAGCACGCATAGCATCACCAAAGAGATTGATAAGACCTATCTCATCTAGCTTACCATCTAGCTTACCGATAGATTTGTTTAGCGGGCTGTTGCTCTGAATAGAGTCAACAAAAGCAGCGGCTTTCTCGTCACCCTCAATGCCTGTCAATGACACCACTTCGTTGGTAACAGACACAACCTTGCCTGCTCTCATCTTAATACGAGAGATGCTTACGTTGTCCAAACGCTCGCCACTCTGAGTTACAAGAGTACCGTTTATCTCAACACCATTAGGGATGTAAGTATGTGAGTGACCTCCAACAACCAAGTCAAACATCGTGTTCTCTAGAACCATCAGAGAGTCTGTTGTATAGCCAAGGTGAGTAAGACCGATAACAAGGTCGGCACTATCTCTCAAGAATTTATACTCGTGAGAGGTCTCGATACCATCTGTGAAAGATATACCCTCCATGTAAGCTGGCATAGCAGAAGGAATACCCATGCTATTTAGCTGAACAAGACTAAGGATAGCTATGCGCACACCATTCATCTCGATTATCTCATAAGGAGAGATCAAACTGTCCAAAGCTGGGTTAGCACTAAAATCTGCATTGGCGCACAGAGCCTGAGCCTCTGAGCCTTTAAGCCATATCTCCAAGCCTGGTTGCTGGTAGTCAAACTCGTGGTTACCAATAGCTAGGTAGTCATAACCCACCATGTTCATAAGTTCAATAAGTGGCTTACCTTGAGGCTCTACCCTATCAACATAAGGGTTGCCCGTGTTGCGGTCACCAGCATCCATAACGATAACATTATCGTTCTCTGCTCTTAGCTGCTCGACTAGAGTCATAAGCTGAGGCATATTATCTATCGAAGCATGCACATCATTGGTAGCGACGATAACAAATTCTTTCTGCGAGCCACTAACAACGCCGAAATAAAATCCTGCAATAGCCAGTAGTATAAGCAAGATTATTTTTGATAAGTTACTTTTTTTCATTTTGGTTATTTTTTATGAATTCATACATCTTTGAGTATAGGGGAGTTGGCACATTAACCTTCTCTCCAAGGTGTACTATATATCCACATAGAGCCTCAACCTCACAACGTTTGCCAGCGGCAAAGTCACGCTGCATGGATGAAGTAGACTCATAAGGCATGATATGTACTGTTTTAAGGTTCTTCTCGATAACATCGTCTATAAGCTCGCGCGAGTCGGCAGCAACAACAGCCGAAAATTCTTCCATCATAGCTCTTAGAGTAGCCTTCAGCTCTGGAGTAGACATTATGTCTCCCGTACAGCGGCCCGAGTAACTTGTAAAGGTAGCCACAGCAGAGATGAAGTGGAGCTTGCTCAACACGCGAACCTCTATATCGTCGTGGTATTTAACATTAAGTCCAGCAGCAGAGCACAGATTCTCAAACTCAAGCATGCGCTCTACATCACCCCCCTTAAGGCCAAACAGGTATTTCACAACCTCGCCATCTTGGTAGATGACACCTGGCTTCTCGATTAGCGATACTATGAAGGCGCAACCACTCCACACTGTGGTTTGTGGCAGCTTCTCACGCAACATCTCCTCACCATCAACACCGTTCATAAATGTTATTATAACCGTGTCAGGACCTATCATAGGTTCTAGCTGAGGGATAGATGCCAGCGTATCATAGCTCTTTGTAGTATAGACTATATAGTCTACTACTCCCACCTCTGATGTATCCTCGACAACACTTGTGGCCTTAGCGTTAAAATTGGCTAGCGTGGTTTTCATCTCTAGTCCAGAGGCGGCAATAGCGTTATAGTGCTCACCACGTGCAATAAATATAAGCTCTATCTCTGAGTCTCCCACAGGGTACTGCCTAGCAAGGAAACCACCCAAGTAGCCTCCGACTCCCCCCATGCCAAAGATAGCAATTCTCTTTTTCATAAGTTTATACGTTGTTAATCTAGTGATATTATAGACTCCTCAAAGATAGTAAGTTTTTCCACAGAATCTTCTTTTACCAAGAAAGTATTTTCTATACCCACGGCACCAATCTCTGGGAACACAAACTTAGGCTCGAAGGCAAACACAACGCCCGTTTCAAATATCTCACGTGAACGAGGAGCCAGAACTGGCATCTCATTAATCTCTAGACCTACGCCATGACCAACAAAGCCTGCCTGCTGGCTATGACCCATAAAGTATTCGCCCAAAGACTCCTGCTTAGCAAGCTCGACACACATATTGTAAACATCGGCTGTTGGAGTGCCGTTCTTTACCATCTGCTCCAAGCGACGTTGCATCTCTAGGGCTACCTCGTGAGCTTGAAGTACCTTATCTGGCAATATGCCATAAGAGAATACACGAGTCATATCTGTCATATAGCGATTAAAGTTACCGCATACATCAACCATAACTGTTGTTCCCGAAGTTATGGCAGTGCCACTCGAACCGATAGGCAACGAGTTATCCATACCTGCACCACCAAGTGCAAAGTCATAAGGAGATGGCGAGTCGGCATTGGCACCAACAAGCACGCTGCCCACAAAAATCTCCATGCTACGGCCAAAGATACGCATGCTACCAAGGCTGCCCAGACGGCGAGACTCATACTCTAGCTCTATGGCTAGCTCGGTGTCTGTCATACCTGGTTTGAATAGTGATTTTATCTTTGTATAAAGCTCAGCATGTTTGATACCTGAAAGGCGTGTTTGCTCAATCTCATAAGGAGTCTTCACGCTGCGTGCACGGCGCAAGATTGTTGTAGCAGCACCAGAGGTAGCACTGTCATCAAGGCCAAAGGCTTTCTGAAGACGTATATACTCGCCGTACGTTGCCACATCACCCTCAAGAGCAATCTTGGTTGGCTG
>JAWXTS010000035.1:0-16271 GCA_044433305.1 Rikenellaceae bacterium
GGAGATTTATGCCACGGCCATGACACCAATATGGAAATTTACACGCAACATTAAAGCAGAGGAGGAGTAGTCATGTCAGATAAAAAACCAACATACACACCATCGCGCAACGCCTGCAAGCTCTGTGCACCATTGGGAGCTTCTCTTGTATTCAAGGGCATAGAAGGCTGTATTCCGCTTATACATGGCAGCCAAGGTTGCGCCACATATATCCGTCGTTATATGATTAGTCACTACAAGGAGCCCGTGGATATTGCTTCTAGCAGTTTCTCAGAGGAGACAACGGTCTATGGCGGAAGCAAGAACTTTATTATAAGTATAGACAACATACGCTCACAGTATAAGCCAAATGTCATAGGCATAGCCTCCACTTGCTTGTCTGAGACCATAGGTGAGGATATTGCAGGGCACATACACAATTACCGTGAGGCCAAAGCTGGCGAGAGGCTACCCGAGTTTGTGCATACCTCGACCCCAAGCTACTGCGGCTCTCATGCCGAGGGTTTCCATAACACTGTGCTAGCGGTTATGAAGACTTTTGCCAAGCGCACAGCGACAAGCGAATCTCTTTCTATCTTGCCCGGCATGGTATCACCAGCCGACATACGCTACCTGAAAGAAATCATGCAAGACTATGGGGTGCATACAACCGTATTCCCCGATTACAGCACAACCCTTGACAATGTATACACTGCCGAGTATGAGCTTATACCAACAGGAGGAACTCCTATTGATGAGATAAAACAAATGGGCAACTCTAGAGCTGTTATTGAGTTTGGCGAGCGTTTCAACAAGAACTACAAGAATGCTTCTGCCAGTGGTGTTATTCCTACGGCAGGCGAGTGGCTAGCAGACCAATGTGATGTAGCAAACTATGCGCTGCCTATTCCTATCGGCATCGAATCAACAGATGATTTCATGGATGCTATCTCAGAAATATATGGCAAGGCTATGCCTGAAAAATATGAGATGGAACGTGGACGACTTATAGACGCTTATGTCGATGCTCACAAATATCTATTCGGCAAGAAAGCTATAATTTATGGCGAGGCCGACATGGTAAATGCACTAAGCTCGTGGTGTAAGGAGATAGGACTTGAGGCCTACCCTTTCAAGGACACGGACTTTGAAAGCATCAAGGACAGCCTAAAAGAGATAAAACCCGACCTGCTTATAGGTAGCAGCAAGGGCTACTACATAGCACGCGAGCTAAAGATTCCTCTGATACGCGTAGGCTTCCCTATTCACGATCGCTTTGGAGCCTCACGTATGCACCATATAGGTTATAGAGGCACACAGGAACTTTTTGACCGCGTGGTCAATGCGCTAATCGAGTATAAACAAGAAAATTCACCAGTGGGATATAAATACATTTAGGGATTATGGAACAAGCAAAACACCCATGCTTCGATGTCGAAGCCAAGCACACACATGCACGAGTACACCTGCCCGTAGCACCACAGTGTAATATACAGTGCAACTACTGTAACAGAAAATATGATTGCGTTAGCGAATCGCGTCCAGGTGTTGTTTCTAATGTACTCACTCCGACTCAGGCCATTGGCTACCTCAAAGAGCTAGACACACGCATTTCTCAGCTTTCTGTAGTTGGCATTGCTGGCCCTGGGGATCCATTTGCTAACCCTGAGCAGACGCTCGAAACCATGAGACTCGCTCACCAAGAATTCCCAGAAAAGATTTTCTGCCTTTCGACTAATGGACTCAACCTTGAGCCATATATAGACGAGATTGCAGAGCTTAATGTTAGCCATGTCACAATTACTATCAATGCCCTTGACCCAGCTGTCTTGGCCAAGATTTATAAATGGGTTCGCTTCAACAAGCATATCTACCGTGGTGAGGCTGGAGCAAAGCTACTGCTCGAAAGACAGCTAGCATGTATTCCACTGCTTAAGGCTAAAGGCATCACTGTTAAGATTAATAGCGTTCTGGTGCCAGATGTTAATGAGGATGAGATTCCTCGTGTAGCCGAGAAGTGCGCCGAGCTGGGAGCCGATGTAATAAACTGCATACCGCTTATCCCTACTGCCGAGACTCCTTTTGCCGAGGTCGAGAAACCATCAAGCAAGCTACTGTTCAAAGTTCGTACCTTGGCCAGCGACCACTTGAAGCTTATGAGTCACTGTGCACGTTGCCGCGCTGATGCAGCAGGGCTCTTGGGTCAAGATATGAAAGATACACACGCCCTAATGAGAGAGTTTGTAGAACGCGAAGAGGCTCTAAATACTAAGGACAGACCTTATGTTGCTGTTGGCACCAATGAGGGCATGCTAGTGAATCTACACCTTGGTGAGGCAAACGCCCTACAAATATACCGTCAGACTCCCAAAGGCTATCAATGGGTAGAGGAGCGTAAGACTCCAGAGAAAGGCGGTGGCGAGGGCCGTTGGATGCAACTTGCTGCCATGCTTAATGACTGCCGCGCCATACTTGTTAGTGGCATAGGACCATCTCCTTTGGCCGTACTAAAAGAAAGTGGGTTACACGTTGTCGAGATGACAGGGCTTATCGACGAGGGTCTAGACGGCATCTATAACGGCCGTATGATACGCTCTATCGCAAAACAAGACGCTTTCCGCTGTGGCTCAAACTGCAAAGGCAATGCACAAGGCTGCGCCTAGAAAATACAGCTAACAAAGACACTTAACGAGTAAAAATATAGATTATGAAAAAACCAACTTATCACATTCTAGTTTGTAACTCATATAGAGTTGCAGGAGACGCGCAAGGCGCATGTAACAAAAAAGGTGCAGCAAGCCTGCTACAATACATAGCCGAGGAGGCAGCAGACAGAGGACTTGATGTTGCCGTTAGCAGCACAGCATGTCTAAATGTATGCTCTCAGGGACCTGTAATGGTTGTTCATCCAAACAACGACTGGTATGGTGGTGTCGAGAGCGAAGATATAGTAGATGAGATTCTAGACGCTATCGAAGATGGTGTACCATGCGAGAAATATCTAATCAGCGAATAAATAAGAGTTATGTCAAAGCGAGTCCCAATATTTATTGACACTACACTTCGTGATGGCGAGCAAGCACCAGGTGTATCCTTCACACTAGATGAAAAGATACGCCTAGCCCAAATGCTAGACGAGGCAGGGGTCGACGAAATCGAGGCAGGAATACCAGCCATGGGACGTGTGGCCTTAGCTGAGATGCAGGCCATAACCTCGTTGGGACTCAGGTGCAAGACCCTTTCATGGTGTCGTGCCATGTTACCAGACCTCAAAGAAGCATCACGTGCGGGCACCAGTGGCATTCATATGTCACTGCCCGTATCTGATAAGCTACTCACAACAATGGGCAAGTCTCATAGTTGGGTCATGGGACAACTATCGGAGCTTGTAGCATTTGCACTAGACATGTTCGAGTATGTTAGCATAGGAGCTCAAGATGCCTCTCGTGCCGAGACAAGTTTTCTCCAAGAATTTGCTCAGGCTGTCGAGGCAAGCGGTGCTTGCAGGCTTAGACTTGCCGACACGGTGGGAGTACTAAACCCCTTTACCTCGCAAGAGCTTGTTTACTCCATGAAGAGTGTAGTACCTAACCTGCCTCTAGAGTTTCACGCCCACAATGACTTGGGCATGGCCTGTGCCAACTCGCTAGCTGCATGGCTAGCTGGAGCAGATTCTATAAGCACAACGGTCAATGGACTTGGCGAAAGAGCAGGTAATGCCGCACTAGAGGAGGTTGTACTAGCCTTTGAAAAGAGCGCGGGCATATCTTGTAATATTAACAAGCGAGTATTCCCCCCTATATGTCACTATGTAGAACAAATCTCGAAACGCAAGAATAGTCTATCAAAACCTGTGGTGGGGAAGCTCGTATTGACCCACGAAAGCGACATCCACACCAAGTGCTTGATTAAAGACCGTTCGAGCTATCAACTGATTTCGGCTGCCGACTTGGGACTTACAGAGAGCGAGTTCGTAGTGGGCAAGCACACAGGAGCCTCAACCATAGGCTATATACTATCTGAGATGGGATGCCAAGGCGACATGGCTCGAATAAGACAACTCACAGACTATGTTCGCGAGCTATGTACAACATACAAGCGTGATCTGCGCCCAACAGAACTACTTGAGTTATACAATAATTTTAACCAACAAAGGGAGAGTTAACAATGGATAATGATATGCAAAAAGAGGTTGCTGAGTGCATGGAATATGCAGAGAGCTACCTGAAAAGTGCCAAGTCGATATTCTCGACAGAGAACCGTCGCTTCGACAACGACCTACTATACAACCTTATATCGATATGTTTCGAGAAGTTTATGGTTGGACTGTTAGCTCATCACGACTGGATAGCCACCAGCCATTTGCCTCTTATGCTCTATCGCGAGGCTGTGAAGTACGAGCCAGAACTAGGCGAGAGCATAAGAAAGACAGCTATTCTAATAGGCTCTTTCGAGGGTATATGCTCGATAGAGGACTTTGGATATAAGACACCTACTGATGAGCAAATAGAGAAGATGCTCTCAGGGCTTGAAGAGGTGCGCGAGTTTATCGCCCAAAGGGTACAGCTATAAGAATAGGCTGTACCAACTTTTTATTTCGTGAAGTGCGTAGGCCTCAGATTCGTCAGCGCACTTTATATGAAGCATGTTACAACCGTTTTCAAATTCTTCTTCGGTGAAACTCAGACCTTGGGTTTTTAGGTGCTCCATAAGCTGCTCATGGTTCTTGCAGCGGTAACATGAATGTCGAAAATCGGTGTCACTCTGCACACGGTGCATGAAATTTATAGCGTTGTTGATACTCATAGCGTTGTGGTTTTATTCTGTTAAATCCTTACCCCAGAAGTACATATCAGGCTCACATGGCACAAAACCCATCTTCTTATAGAGAGTTAGTGCTGGGTGGTTGTCGTCACGCACCTCAAGAGTCACCTTGCAATATTTGCGCTGGCGACCTATCTCGAAGAGCTTATTCATAAGTGCCCCACCCACCCCTTTATTACGGTATTCTTTGGTTACAGTAAAGTCGTGGATGTATAGGTATGGTTTAATCTTGAATGTCGAAAAAAGCTCGAAGCACACTGCCATGCCCACGCCCTTGTCACCATGAACTGCAAATACTACCGTTGCGGTAGGATGGTTTGCCAAAGCATCGACAAGTCTTAGCTGCTGTAATTTGTTGTGTGGAGGGTGGTCGCCCATAGGGTCTTCCATGTACTCGTTTAGCAGAGTAACAAGCAAGTTCAAGTGTGCTGGATTAGAGTAATCACACTGCTCAAATGTATATTTATTTTCCATTATCTTTATTTATCGTTTAAATCGTACAACATCTATATTATATTTCTTAACACGAAGGCCTATGATGCGTTCTGAAACGCCCAGACTCTCTGCGGCCTTAGACATGTTTCCTTTTGTTGAAGTCAGCACCTCGGTTATAAGTTGCTTCTCAAATCTACCCACCACAGTATCCAAATGCCCTGAGGTTACGGTCTGCGAAGACTCAGCCGTTTGCAGCGTTGGTGGCAAGTTGTGTGATCTGAGAACATTATCGTTACTCAAAATGCAAGCCCTCTCGATACAGTTCTCAAGCTCTCGTATATTACCTGGCCATTTGTATATCATAAGCATATCTATGGTAGCGGTTGTTATACGCTTTATATTCTTACCATAGCGTGCATTGAACTTGTCTATAAAGTGATTTGCAAGGATAGGAATATCATTCACCCTCTCGCGCAAAGATGGAATAAACAACGGGAACACATTCAGTCGATAATATAAATCCTCGCGGAACTCACCATTGCTTATCATCTTTTCAAGGTCACGATTTGTGGCAGCAATAACCCTAACATTTACTTTGATAGGTGTCGAGCTACCTAGGCGTTCGATTTCGCGCTCCTGCAAAACTCTAAGCAATTTTATTTGTGTCGAAGCAGGAATATCTCCCAGCTCATCCAAGAATATGGTTCCTCCGTCGGCTGCCTCGAATCGACCTATGCGTCGCTGTGAAGCCCCTGTAAATGCACCTTTCTCGTGACCAAAAAGTTCACTCTCGATTAGGGTATCTGGCAAAGATGCACAGTTGACCTTAATGAAAGGCTTCTTACTGCGGTTACTATGTGTGTGTATCGAATCGGCAACTAGCTCCTTACCCACACCACTCTCACCTCGTATCATAACAGAAGCATCAGTATTGGCAACGCTATGAACCAAAGCATGCAGCTCATTCATCTGTCGAGACTTGCCCTTCATATTCCACGAATTATCGCTATCTATAATGCCCGAACGTAGAGCCTCATTCTCTGCTTTTAGTTGCGCTACTTCCTCGGCATACTCTTGTCTACAACGCAAGGCACGCCCAATAATACCAGCCATAATCTTAAGAAGTCGTGAGGCATAGGTGACGCCATTTTTGTCTAGGTCTTCTTGCAGTCTATGGAAGCTCAGTGTACCGATAACCTCGTCCTTGTATTTTACTGGCATACATATAAACGATAGGTCCTTACCGTCTATCTTCAATGGTGATTTGGTCTTATTCAGAAACTCTTTCGAGTCGGCTATACTAGGGATTATAACCTCCATCCCAGAGGCTATCACTCTACCTATAACACCCTCACCCACATGATACATCCAGCCTTTGGCCTCATTAGAGCTAAGACCAAAAGCTCCTTCTATGTATATCTGTTGACTATCACGATTGAGCACAGTTAGGTATAGGCGGTTAGCTTCAAGGTGTTTTGCAAGCATGCTAATCACCGCATCGAGATCCACCTCCCTGCTACTCAAGATAGACGTTGTTTCTAAAATGAGATCTAGCTCGCGAGCACCCTCGCATTGTACATAATCAAAGTTACTACACCCTCTTTTCATAGTCAAAAAGTATTAAAAAATACTACTATTTTACAAAAGTAGAAATTAAATTGTTATTTTAAAAAGCCACAGTCATTCCAACTGTAAATTTATCTTGGAACAATGTGTTGTCTGCTATATCTGATGGAACCTGCTCTGGAATTATCTTCTCATATCCTATCGAAAAACGAGAACGTATCTTTGCACCATTAAAATTAAAGTTGAGTTGAGCCGTGATACGCTCTACATCAACCCTCTCGACAGTAGAGCTTGAACTATTAGAATAGTTGACATTGTTGCCGAAATCATAACGCAAGGTAGGAGCTATACTTTCAAACGCCTTGTTTGCCTTAAGCTTAAATGTGTAATAGCCTTGTATCAAGCCCGTAGACATGCTCTGATAAAGGGAATCCTCATCCTCGCGCAGCTGTTGATTTTGAAGGTTGGCCTCAACAAAAAGGCTGTTAGAAACATAGCGTACCTCAGCACTATATATGCTAATATCTTGAAGATATGGCGTGCTACCCGTATAGGCACTAGCACCCGCGCTTAGACCCTTAGATCGGCCAATCTGCAATCGAGCCAGAATATTTACATGATCACTCCATGATATTTGGTTTATGCCTGCACCATTGAAGACTCCCGCGCTCAAAGTTATAGGTAAGTCACAACCGAGAGTATAATTTGCATATAGGCCTATATCGCGGTTACCCAACGACTTAAGTGTAGTCCCATTAGTGTAAGCAGGAATAAAAACATTACCATAGCTACGTGTTGTGAAAAGACTTGACTTTGGTCCAGCACGGTCAAAGTCGGCTGTAAGATGAATAAACTGTTGTCCCAGCGTCACATCAAAGCGCGAATATCTATACTTAATCCAACTATCCAAAACCGACACCGAAGCAAGGTTGTGGAAGTTAACTTGAATCTGATAAGTTACGCTCTCAGAGGCGTTGCCCGTAACTCCTATATGGGCGTTACGAACCGCAAAGCGTTGCTCGCCACTATAAGTGCTGAGGTTGTAGTAGGTTAATGCCGAACCGAATACGGAGGGAGTATAGAAAGCCTTAGTGGCAGACTTCTCTTTATCCGAGATAAGCTCAGCATCCAAGGCCTCAAATTTATCACTCAAGGCTGCAAGTTCTGCTTGTAGGTCTTCAACGGTCTTTGTTTGTGCCTGTGTGGTGGTAATGACTATAAAGCTAGCCAATACCATAAGATATAGTCTAATGTTCTTCATGATTTGTGGATTGTAGGGGGTCGATTATTTCATTGTCGAGTAACCATACTTATCCCAAACACCTGAACATGCAGGGCTTAGTATGTAATCAAAAAATGCTTGGGCTTGGGCCGTCGAACAAGACTGCTTTATAACCACACCTGCCTGAGCAATAGGAGTATAAAGCTCATCTGGAATGATGTAATAACTACCTGTTAGCTTGACATTTGGATTAAGCAGCAGAGACAAAGCCAGAAAACCAAGATCAGTATTTCCTGTTGTGGCAAACTGAGCTGCCTGAGATATAGACTCGCCGTAGATAACCTTGCTCTCAAGCTCACCCCAAAGACCCATATCCTCCAGCAAGTCCACCGAACGCTCGCCATAAGGTGCTGTGCGAGGATTTGCAATAGCTATGCGCTTTACCCCTGCATCCTTCAAGATTTCGAGGCCTCGACTTTTAACATCAGCCATATTCAGACTGTACAAAGCAAGCTTGCCGCACGCATATACCTTAGGGTCGCCCTCTGTTTGGTTGAGCGACTTAAGCTGTGAGGGAAACTCCTCGTCGGCCGAGAGGAACAGATTGTATGGTGCACCATGAGAAATCTGTTGGAAAAACATTCCCGAAGCCCCATAATTGATTTGGAGGTCTATCCCTGAATTTTCAGACTCGTACATAGTCTCAATCTCCTCCATTGCATACCTTAGGTTTGCTGCCGCCGCAACTTTAACCACGGTTTGTGCCTGTACCCTGAAACAAGCCACCACTAACGCCACAGTTAGTAATGCACAAAAATAATTCTTCTTCATCGTATTTCCATTTGGTTTAGTATCGTTATGCCAGAAGACGCCCAAAGAATGTGCCAAATAGACCCCGCCAATGTTATCTTTATGTTTACAAAACACAATGTGCAGACTAACAGTATATTACAACTACAAAACACTAATTATACCAAGCCAAAACAAACGATTAAAACAAAAAAATCCTACATAAATGTAGGTAAATCTTACATTTATGTAGGATAAAAATTATTGACTTTTCCACCACTTAAAGTGGTATATTTAGCTTGTTTCTAAGGCTCGATTAGCTCAACTTATTAAGCTCATAGTATTTAGCAGAAACAAGTTTGAAGTAGACAACTCCGAGCAATATCAGTATTCCACATACAGACAGCAGAGTTGTAAAATCAAAGTACTCGATAATAACGCCACCCAAAGCGATTCCTCCACCAATACCAAGGTCGAAGAAAGTGTAGAACGTTGCATTTGCAGTGCCACGACGATTGTGTGGAGCAAGATTTATCAGCAACGACTGGAAGGCTGGATTGACACATCCAAATCCTATACCAATGGCCGTAGAACCTGCAAAGAACAACCACGAAGAAGAACAGTAAGCCAAGGCAAAATAGCCCATAGCAATGAGCACCGCGCCAATCAAAGCCACCGATACAACCTTATCATCATTGATAGCTTTTGCCGATAGTAGTCGTGACACCACCACTCCAGACGCAAATATCAGAAAGAATATCCCTGGGTCGCATTTAAAGCTACTACCAGCGCAATATAGACCTATGAAGTTTGACAGAGTGCCATATCCATATCCAACCAAAAGCAGCAGTAGAATACACGGCAAGCCCTTTACAAGAAGGAACCTATCCAAGGATAACTTCTCCTCCACCTGCTCCACTTTAGGCTTTTCCAAAGATGGTAACGATATAGGCAACACAGAAACAAATCCTAGGCACGCACATCCAAAGGCGATTAGAAATATCACATTGAAATCATAATGCGAGTATAGCCAGAAGCCTGTGAGTGGTCCTAGCGACTGAGCAAAGGTATAACTTAATCCAAAGTAGCCTATGCCCTCTCCGCGTCTTTCGGCAGGCATAACATCAATGGCGATTGTTGAACCACTGACAGTGCTAAGTCCAAAACCAAAGCCGTGCAATATACGCAGAATAACAAAAACGGATATTATTTGTGTCAGAGCATAACCTGCGAATATTATTGTAAACAGCATATAGCATAGTATATACAGCGGCTTGCGACTAAACTTATCGACAAGGAAACCCGACAGCGGCCTGATTAGAAGAGCAGCAATCGTATATAGGGCCAGCACGACTCCCGTTGATGACTCATCTAGGTGCAAATCGTTCATGGCATAGAACGGCAGTATTGGAACCAGCATATAGAACGAGAAGAATATCATCATATTCGATATGAAGGCTAAGATATAGTTTTTCGTCCAAAGCGGTGTTTTCGATTCTTTCATCTTAATTATTTTTGTAACACATTGATTAATTTACCACAGCAAAAATACAAAAAAAATGAGCGGGTTGCCCCGCTCTAAGTGAGTTTCCCCTCCTTAAATGTTTTCACAACGGAATAATCCTTATTGTGAATTACTTCAAAATTGTACCACAAATATAATGAAATTTATTATTCTTAATGCATTTTAAATAAGTTTTTTTTTAACTTTACGAATAAGAATATAATTTTAAGCCATAAATTATAACAAAAAAAGACCACAAGGCAACCGACAATTAAACGTAAACTTATGAAAAAGATATTGGGATTAGACTTAGGCACAACTAGTATAGGATGGGCTATGGTAAACGAACGCGAAAATGATGATGAACAATCTTCTATCATTAAACTAGGTGTCAGAGTTAACCCTCTAACCGTAGATGAAATCTCTAACTTTGAGCGAGGAAAGAGCATCACCACAAATGCTGACAGGACACTCAAGCGCAGTATGCGTCGCAACTTACAACGATATAAGTTACGTAGAGACAATCTAATAGAGGTGCTTACTGAAAATAATATCATCGACACAGAAACCGTACTAACAGAAACTGGAGCTTATTCGACCTTCGACACATACAGAAAAAGGGCACTGGCCGCTACTTCAAAGATTGAACTGACTGATTTTGCAAGAGTACTAATGCAGATCAATAAAAAGAGAGGTTACAAAAGCAGTAGGAAACTAAAAACCGAAGACGACGGAGTGGCTATTGATGGCATGAGCGTGGCAAAAACTCTATACGACAATAAGCTAACGCCTGCCCAATATTCATTATCAATATTAAAAGCTGGCAAAAAACAACTGCCTGACTACTATCGCTCTGACCTCTTGGATGAATTCAATAAGATTTGGCAGGCCCAAAAAGAGTTCTACCCCGAGATTCTAACAGACGAATTTAAAACTATGATTAATGGCCGAGGCAAGCTAAATACAAGTAAAATCTTTCTTGGCAGATACAAAATATATACCGCCGAAAACAAGGGAAAAGAAAGCGGCAAACAAGCTTTAGAATGGCGAATTATGGGTATTTCGCAGCAGCTACCTCAGGATATTTGCGCCTATGTAATTAGTGATTTAAATGGCTCTATAAGTAATTCAAGTGGCTACCTTGGAGCTATTAGCGACCGAAGCAAAGAGCTATATTTTAAACAACAAACCGTTGGACAATACTTGATGGAGCAACTTGAGAGCGACCCCAATTACAGCCTCAGAAATCAAGTCTTTTATAGACAAGATTACCTTGATGAGTTTGAGAGAATATGGGAAGAGCTAGCCAAACACTACCCTCAACTAAGCCCTGTACTAAAAAGCGAGATACGCGATATTATAATTTTCTATCAACGCCCATTGAAATCTCAGAAAGGCCTTATCAGTTTCTGTGAGTTTGAAAGCAAGCGCGTAGAAATAAGAAAGGGAGATAAGGTAAAGAAGATTACAATCGGAGCAAAGGTTGCACCCAGATCATCGCCACTGTTTCAGGAGTTCAAAATTTGGCAAATCTTGAACAATGTTAAAGTTACAGGTCCAGTAATTATTGACGAGCTGCTATCAACACAACAGAGCTTCCAACCAAAATATGGTAGTCGATTCTTAGAACAAGAAGAGAAGGAAATATTGTTTAAAGAGCTTAATTTCAAAGAATCTCTTTCTAAGCAAGAAGCCCTTAAACTACTATATTCAAACCACAAAGAACTTGATTTAAACTTCAAAGAGAAGATTGAAGGAAATAGAACCATAGCAGCTTTGTTAAAAGCATTCCAGAAGATTATAATAAATAGTGGAAATGGCGAACCTAACTTTGCAAAAATGCATGCAGAGGAGATTCGTAGCCATGTAACCGCGGTATTTGAGGCATTAGGATACCCAACTGATTTACTAGATTTTGATTCATCGTCAGAGTTTGAAAAACAAAACTTATTTAAACTTTGGCATCTGCTATATTCTTATGAGGGAGATGATTCAACTTCGGGCAATGACAAGTTAATAGCAAAATTGGAAGAGATGTTTGGGTTCAACACAGAGGCAGCAAAGACCTTATCCAACACTGCCTTCCAAGACGACTATGGAAGCCTATCAACAAAGGCAATGCGCAAGATAATACCTCACCTCAAAGAGGGTTACAGCTATGATGTTGCCTGCACAGAGGCAGATTATCGACACTCTTCACGCTCTCTGACCAAGGAAGAATTGGATAATAAGAAGCTGGTGGCCAGACTCGATATTCTACCAAAGAACTCTCTTCGCAACCCTGTCGTTGAGAAGATATTAAATCAAATGATAAATGTTGTCAACCAAGTGATTGACACTTATGGCAAACCAGACGAGATTAGGGTTGAGCTTGCCCGAGAGCTGAAAAAGAGTGCCAAAGAAAGAGAAGACACCATCTCTGCCATACGCACAAATACAAGCGAAAACGAGAAGATAAAGGCAGAAATAGCTAAGGACTTTGGATTCTCGCACATAAGCCGTAATGACATAGTAAGATATAAACTATACCAAGAGCTAAAAGAAAACGGATACAAGACCCTATACACCAATACTTACATCCCTCGCGAGAAGATATTCTCTAAGGAGTTTGATATTGAACATATAATTCCACAGTCACGTCTATTTGACGACTCGTTCTCGAACAAAACCCTAGAGAAAAGAGACGCCAACATAGAGAAAGGCAGTATGACCGCATATGACTATGTGTTAGAAAAATATGGAGAATCGGGACTAGACAGTTATCTTGCTAATCTAGATATTCTATACAGCAAGGGTGTTTTACGCAAGGCCAAGTATGACAAATTAAAAACCAAAGGCACAAACATAAAAGAAGGATTTATTGAACGAGATTTACGCAATACTCAATATATTGCCAAGAAGGCAAGAGAAATCCTAGAGAGCGTTGTCAAGGTCGTTGTGCCAACCACGGGGTCGATAACAGATAGGCTAAGAGAGGACTGGCAGCTGATTGACGTTATGCAAGAATTAAATTGGAATAAATATGAGGCCCTCTCATTAACCGAGGTTATAATAGGCAGAGACGGGCAACGCATACGTCGAATCAAAGATTGGACAAAGAGAAACGACCATCGCCACCACGCGATGGATGCTCTTACTGTTGCCTTTACCAAGCATAGCCATATTCAGTATCTAAACAATCTAAATGCACGAATAGGTCGAGACAAGTTGAGGGATGGCATCTTGGGAGCAGAAACCACACGTCGCGCATCATCCATATATGCCATTGAAGACAAGGAACTCTCTAGGGATAAGAACAAAAAAATGCGTTTCTTGCCTCCAATAATGCCAGTAGAGAATTTCAGATATGAGGCGAAGAAACATTTGGAAGAGGTACTAATATCTATTAAAGCTAAGAATAAAGTCACCACGAGAAACAACAACCGAACAAAAAGCGGACGAAAAGTAATTGAGAAAGAGCAGCTAACGCCACGAGGACAGCTACACAACGAAACCGTTTATGGCAACATCAAGCAGTATGTTACCAAAATGGAGCGTGTTGGGTCTTCGTTTGATGAGGCTAAAATTTCTTCTGTCGCATCTAAACAATACAGAGAACTGTTGCTCAAACGCCTACAAGAGTTTAACAACGACCCAAGGAAAGCTTTCACGGGCAAAAACTCATTGGATAAATCACCGATATATCTCGATGAGCAGATGACCCAGCCTATGCCGTCTGCGGTTAAAACAGTCTTGTTTGATGACATCTATACCATTCGCAAAGAGGTCAACCCAGACTTAAACATCAAGAAGATTATAGACAAAAAAGTGAGAACTATCTTGGAGGAACGCCTAAATGAATATGGTGGTGATTCTAAAAAGGCATTCTCAAATCTAGACGAAAACCCAATATGGCTCAATAAAGAAAAGGGCATCAAGATAAAAAGGGTTAAAATAAATGGGGTTAGCAATGTTGTGGCCCTACATAGCAAGCGTGACCATCTTGGACAAACCATACTCGACAAGGAGGGACACAGAATCCCGACCGACTTTGTTAGTACAGGAAACAACCACCATGTAGCTATTTATCGTGATAACAAGGGTAACTTACAAGAGAGCATTGTCTCTTTCTTCGAGGCCACAGCACGTGTAAACCTTGGGTTTGCAGTGGTCGACAGAGAGTATCGCAAAGATGATGGATGGGAGTTCTTGTTCTCTATGAAGCAGAATGAATACTTTGTGTTTCCGCGATATAAAGATGTTGTAGACGAGGATGGTAACAGCAGTCAGGTTATGACATTCAACCCTATGGAGATAGATATTATGGATCCCCAGAACTACTCGCTCATAAGCCCTAACTTATTTAGAGTGCAGAAGCTCGCCACAAAAAATTACACCTTTAGGCATCACCTAGATACTTCTGTGGAGGAACATAAAGCACTTAGAGACATAACATGGAAGAGAATTCAAAATACCAACTCTCTTGAAGGAGCAATTAAAGTACGAGTTAATCATATAGGTCAAATTGTATCGATGGAGGAATATTAGATATGATAAAGAGAACTTTATATTTCGGAAATCCAGCTTACCTAAGCTTGCGACAATCGCAGTTAGTTCTGCGCCTGCCCGAAGTTGAGGTCAACGATACCCTACCCGATAGTTTCAAAAAGGAAGCTGAACGCACCATTCCCATTGAGGATATAGGTGTGGTAGTACTTGACCACGGGCGTATCACAATAACGCAGGGACTGATGGATGCCTTGCTCGATAATAATGTTGCAATAATAACCTGCGACAAACATCGTATGCCCGCAGGTTTGATGCTGCCACTATGCGGCAATACAACCCAGAATGAGAGATTCCGAGAGCAATTAGACGCCTCACTACCTCTCAAGAAACAACTTTGGCAGCAAACTGTCCAAGCCAAAATAACCAACCAAGCTAGGATACTAAAAGAGTGCCGAGAGGTTGAAGTTCGTAATATGCTCAAGTGGGCGGGTGATGTGCGTAGTGGCGATGCCGACAACCTAGAAGGACGAGCAGCTGTCTACTATTGGGCAAATCTATTTGACGATTTCCGACGAGACAGAGAAGGTCTTCCACCAAACAACCTTCTAAATTATGGTTACGCAATCCTGCGAGCAATTATCGCCAGAGCATTAGTTTCAAGTGGACTGCTTCCAACCCTAGGAATATTCCACCATAATCGCTACAATGCCTATTGCTTAGCTGATGATATAATGGAGCCATATCGCCCCTATGTTGATAATCTAGTATTTGAAATGTATAGCTCAGGAGTGCGCGAACTTGACAAAGAGTCAAAATCAAGACTGCTATCTATCCCCATACTAGATGTCGAAATAGGCGGTAGACGTAGCCCCCTAATGATTGCAGCAGGACTCACAACATCATCATTATATAAATGTTTTAGTGGCGAGTCTCGACGAATCCTATATCCCGAAGTTTAATGGACCGTTTCTCAGAATACCGTGTTATGTGGATACTAATATTTTTCGATCTTCCTACCGAAACAAAAAAGGAACGCAAAGATGCTGCACTTTTTCGTAAACGGCTATTGGAAGACGGCTTCACTATGTTTCAGTTCTCAATTTATTTGCGCCACTGCCCATCAAAAGAAAATGCAGATGTGCACGTTAAACGCATGAAATCGTTCTTACCACCAACAGGAACGGTTGGGTTTTTATGTATCACAGACAAGCAATTTGGTATGATGGAAATATTTAATGCACGTAAAATTGCGAAACAAACTACCATGCCTCAACAATTAGAGATGTTCTGACAGAATAAAAAAACCTCGCCTTACAAGCGAGGTTCTCAGCAAAACACAGCAAAATTTCACAATCCTAAAATCAGCCATATCCTGCTCATTGCCAGCATAATACAAACATCGAGTTGTGTTATACTGTGCAAAGATACAATTTTGAAAGCAATTCACAACACAAATGCCCCTGT
>JAWXTS010000036.1:0-16153 GCA_044433305.1 Rikenellaceae bacterium
CTTGGCAGCAGTAGAGGCGTGTATGTCCTCGCCATGGCTGAAGGCGTCTATCATGGCCTTGTCGCCACTCAAGTGGGCCATAAGTCGTAGCTCGACCTGAGAGTAGTCCACGGCCAAGATTATATGTTGCTCATCAGAAGGGATGAAAGCCTTGCGTATGTTGCGGCCTCGCTGCTCGCGAATAGGGATGTTCTGCAAGTTTGGGTTGTTCGAACTTAGGCGCCCCGTGGCTGTAACGGCTTGATTGTATGATGTGTGTATGCGGTCGGTGTGTGTGTTTACAAGCAGCGGCAGGGCATCCACATAAGTAGATATTAGCTTGCCAAGGCCTCGATATTCTAGTATCATCTCCACGATAGGGTGGGCACTAGATAGTGCTTGCAGGGTTTCCTCGTCAGTCTTATACTGTCCTGTTTTTGTTTTTTTAGGCTTGTCAGATATTTTCAGCTTCTCGAAGATGGCTACACCCAGCTGCTTTGGCGAGTCTATGTTGAGCGCGCTGTCCCCGCATAGCTCTTTTATCTTCTGACTCAGTGCTTGCTGCTCGGTCTTTAGGCTTACGCTATATTCTTTCAGCGAGGCGGCATCTATCTTTACGCCAGTATATTCCATATCGCACAGAACATTTATAAGCGGTTCTTCTATGGTGCGGTATAGTGTCTCTAGATTTTGATCCACTAGCTGCTGCCACAACTTTTCGTACAAGCGAATTGTTATATCGGCATCCTCGGCAGAGTACTCGGCAACCTTAGATACGGGCACCATATCCATGGTAATCTGCTTGGCTCCCTTGCCTATAAGCTCCTCTATTGATATTGGGGAGTAGTTGAGTGTGGTGCGCGAAAGGTAGTCCATGCCGTGGCGACTCTCAGGGTCCAGCAGATAGTGTATTATCATGGTATCCAGCAGTAAGCCCTTGACCATTATGCCTGCCGAGCGCATTATATTGATATCGAACTTTATGTTCTGACCTACTTTCTCTATGGTTGGATCCTCAAAGATGTCCTTTAGCTCAGCGAGCATGGTGTCTTTGTTGCTGAGCGAAAGTGGCAGGTACCATGCTTCGAAAGGCTCTAGCGCAAAGGCTATACCTATAAGTGTTGAGTTGAATATGTCTAGGCCTGTGGTTTCAGTATCAAAGCAGAAGCGTTTGGCCTGTTTGATTTTTGAGACAAGCTCCCCCAGTTGCTCCGTGCTTTCTATTATATGGTATGTGTGCTGTGTGTTCTGTATTGTCGCTATGCTGCTTGGCTCTTGGGCGGCCTCTGCTTGTTGAGCTTCGGGCGCATCCATCATCGCAAACAAATCTCCTTGCAGTGAGTCTGGAGCTTTGCTGGCTTTGGCTTTTGTTGGCTCAGCGGTGACTGGTGGGGCAGGCTGCTCGGCGCAGTCCTTGCTTATATTAAGGTTGTCGTAGCGACCCGAGTTCAGCTCACGCAAGAACATGGTGAAGCCCAACTCAGAGTATAGTGAGCCTAGATTTTCCTTGTCTGGACATTCTAGCTTTAGGCTCTCAGGCTCAAATTCTATGGGCACATCAAGAGCTATGGTGGCTAGTTTCTTGGATAGAATAATCTGGTCGCGACTTTTCTCCACGTTCTCTTTCTGCTTGCCCTTGAGCTTGTCGGTGTTGTCCAGAATCTGCTCCACGGTACCTATCTGCGATACCAACTTGGACGCGCTCTTCTCGCCTATGCCCATTACTCCGGGGATGTTGTCGGATGCGTCGCCCCATAGTGCGAGTATGTCGATGACCTTCATCGGGTCGTCGATATTATACTTTGCCTTTATATCTTCGTGGTTTACGATGTCTATGCCCTCGCCACCCTTGCGCTGCTTGTATATGCTGATGGTGGGGGTTACCAGTTGGCCAAAGTCCTTGTCTGGTGTAACCATAAAGACCTCAAACCCTGCCTTGGCAGCCTTGTGCGAAAGCGTTCCGATAACGTCGTCTGCCTCATAGCCCTTGACCTCTAGAATAGGGATGTGCATCAATTCAAGTATGCGCTTTATATATGGTGTCGAGGCTATTATGTCCTCGGGTGTGGCATCACGGTTGGCTTTATAGTCGGGATATATGGTGTTGCGGAAGTTGCCCCCATGAGGGTCAAAGGCGACACCCAGATACTGAGGGTCCTCGCGCTTAATGAGGTCGGTCAAGAATTTGGTGAAACCAAAGATGGCCGATGTGTTGAGTCCTTCGGGTGACCGCATTGGGCGGCTAATAAAGGCATAGTATGCTCTGAAAATTAATGCGTAGGCATCTATTAGAAATAACCGCTCCATGTAGTAGTGTTTGAAGGTTGTGAATCTTAAGGTGAAAGGTTTTAGATAGGGGTGTTGCTGGATGGATATTGGGCTTTAATCATTGTCGCTGGCAAACCATTCTGCATAGGAGCTTGCCGTTTCGTGTAGCTTGATGCTGAATAGCTTAACGTTCTCTGGCAGCTGCTTTGAGATGTCGCTAGCAAAGTGCGAAACCATGTTCTCGCATGTAGGTTGATAGTCGACAATTTCGATGCGACCATAGTATTTCTTAAGAGTCTCGATAAGTTCTGCATTGCCTTGCGAAGCCTTTAGCACAAGGCTATGGTCAAAGCGGTCGACTATCGTTTTGTTTACTATTCGTTTCAGATCGCCAAAATCCATCACCATGCCGTATTTAGGAGAGGAGGTGTCTTTTATTGGGCTGCCGATAATGGTTACGAATAGTCGGTATGAGTGGCCGTGGATTTCACTGCACGCGCCATCATAGCCCTCCAGAGAGTGGGCTGTTTCGAAAGTAAATTCCTTTGTGACTCTTATGTTTGGCATATAATTGTTATTGTTCGTCGGTATATATTTCTAGTTCGCTCACGCTGACCTGACGAGAGAAAGACTCATTAAGCGAAATGAAGGTCTCGGTTTGTGCTATGCCAGGTATCTTAAGGATTTTCTCAAATAGAATTGACATAAGGTGGTTATTGTCTCTACAATATATCTTGACCAACATGTTGAAGTGGCCAGTTATAAAGTGAGCCTCCACAGCCTCAGGGATTTGGCGTAGTATTTCTACTGTCTCCAGATTTAGCTTAGGGTCTGTAAAGCCTATACCTATGATTGCGCAAACGTCGAAGCCCAGCATTCTAGGGTCTACCACAAGTCGCGAGCCTATGATTACTCCCGAGTCCTCAAGTTTCTTTACTCGTTGGTGTATTGCAGCACCCGAGATTCCGCATTCGCGAGCAATCTCCAAAAATGGCATACGCGCATTTTCTATTAGTAGGGATAGGATTTTTCTGTCTGTTGCGTCGATATGTGCTTTTGCCATTGTGTTTGGATAGTTTAATTAGAAATATTTCATATAATGGCAAAGATAAGTATAATTTTAATTTATATAAATTGAAATTAACATTCTTTACAATTATTTAGCAATGGAGTCATTTTTGTTAGTACTTGAGCGGTGACTTTGTTATGTTGTTATCGCTTAGGTGGTTTTTGCTTTTTTGCATTGTATTCATAGAGAGGGTATTTTTTATGCAAAATGCTATTTGATTTATTATAAAAATTTATACCTTTGCAGGGCTTAGAGAATACTATATCAGTTTCTTAAGAAGTATTTTATTAACTTGGAGCGTGCCTAGATGGGATGCTGACGGTTGTGTGTTGATGGCTTTTGGGTTGTTAATATGTTGATTGTCAGTCTATTTCATTGCTGGTTGCTCACAAAACAAAAACAAAATGGCATATTTAGATGCAGAGAAAAAGCAAGAACTTTTTCAAACTTACGGACAGTCTAACAGCGATACAGGTTCAGCAGAGAGCCAAATCGCATTGTTTTCTTACCGTATCAGCCACCTTACAGCTCACCTTAAACAAAACAAAAAAGACTTCGGTACTCAGCGTTCATTGTTGCGCTTGGTAGGTAAACGTCGTCGTTTGTTGGAGTATCTGAAAAGAGTTGATATCGAGCGTTACAGAGCAATTATTAAGGCTCTTAACCTTAGAAAATAGAACTGTTTTTTATTGTTTAAGGCAATCTGTCACGGTTGCCTTAAACATTTTCTAGGACACACACGGCCCTTAAGGCCAACAACTTATATTTGCCAAAAGAGCATGAGCCTCTGTTGGCAATGACCAAAGACACTAAGAGGAAAAATTATGTATAATGCTACAAGCAAGGTGATTAAATTGAGCGGAGATCGCGAGATTATCATCGAAACAGGCAAACTTGCCAAACAAGCTGACGGTTCGGTTGTCGTTAAACAAGGCGACACAATGCTACTGGCAACAGTTGTCGCTGCTAAAGACGCAAAACCAGACTGCGACTTTATGCCACTATCAGTTGAATATAGAGAGAAATATGCTTCTTGCGGACGCTTCCCAGGAGGTTTCTTGAAACGCGAAGCTCGCCCTTCAGACTACGAAATCTTGGTTTCTCGTCTTATCGACCGTGCGCTTCGTCCACTATTCCCTGCAAACTATCACGCTGACGTATTTGTAAACGTTACACTTATCTCAGCTGACAAAAATATCATGCCAGACGCTATGGCAGGTCTTGCTGCTTCTGCAGCACTAGCTGTGTCTGACATACCTTTCGAGGGTCCTATCTCTGAGGTTCGCGTTTCTCGCATCAACGGCGAGTTCGTTATCAACCCAACATTTGAGCAGAACGCAAGTGCTGACATGGATCTTATCGTAGCCGCTACCATGGACAACATCCTTATGGTAGAGGGTGAGATGGACGAGGTTTCTGAGGCAGAGATGCTAGAGGCAATTAAAGTTGCTCACGATGCAATCAAAGAGCAATGCCAAGTTCAAATCGAGCTAAGCAAAGAGCTAGGCAAAGATGTTAAACGTGAGTACTGCCACGAGAAGAGCGACGAGGAACTTCGCGCTATGATTATCGAGAGCACTTACAACAAAGTATACGACATTGCACGTCACAGCTCATCTAAACACGAGCGTAGCGAGCAGTTCGAGGCTGTTGAGGCTGAGCTATTGGCTACATTCAGCGAAGAGGAGCTTGCAGAGAAAGCTTCTATGATTAAACGTTACTTCCACGATGACGTTCTTAAACAAGCTATGCGTAACATGATTCTTGATGAGGGTGTTCGTCTAGATGGTCGTAAGACTGATGAGATTCGTCCTATCTGGAGCGAGATTGATTATCTTCCAGCTGCTCACGGTTCAGCAGTGTTTACACGTGGTGAGACTCAGTCACTTACAACAGTTACTCTAGGTACAAAACTAGATGCTAAACAAATCGACGAGGTGCTAAACCAAGGCACAGAGCAATTTGTTCTTCACTATAACTTCCCTCCATTCTCAACTGGTGAGGCTCGTCCAGCACGTGGACTTTCACGTCGCGAGATTGGTCACGGTAACTTGGCCTTCAGAGCGTTGAAACCTATGGTTCCAGTTGGCGAGGAGAACCCTTATTCAGTACGTGTTGTGTCTGATATCTTGGAGTCTAATGGTTCTTCATCTATGGCTACTGTATGTGCTGGTACTCTTGCACTTATGGACGCTGGTGTGAAAATCAAGAAACCAGTTTCAGGTATCGCAATGGGTCTTATCACAGACACTAAGGCTGGTAAGTTTGCTGTATTGTCAGATATCTTGGGTGATGAGGATCACTTGGGTGATATGGACTTCAAAGTTACAGGTACTAAAGATGGTATCACAGCGACTCAGATGGACATTAAAGTTGACGGTCTATCTTATGAGGTGTTGACAAAAGCCCTAGAGCAAGCAAAACAAGGTCGTTTACACATCTTGGGCAAGATTCTTGAAACTATTCAAGAGCCACGCGAGGACTACAAACCATTTGTGCCACGTATCGTACAGCTTGTTATCCCTAACGAGTTTATCGGTGCAGTTATCGGCCCTGGTGGAAAAATTATACAGGAGATGCAGAAATCAACAGGCACTACAATCACTATCACTGAGGATAGCGAGGGTCGTGGCGTAGTTGATATCTTCGGCGAGAACAAAGAGTGTATCGATGCAGCTTTGGCGCGCATCAAAGCTATCACAGCAGTACCAGAAGTTGGCGAGGTTTATACTGGTAAGGTTAAATCTGTCGTGTCTTTCGGTGCTTTTGTTGAGATTATGCCAGGCAAAGATGCCCTATTGCACATCTCTGAAATCGACTTCAAACGCTTCGAGTCTATGGACGACACAGGTATCAAAGAAGGCGATATGCTAGAGGTTAAACTAATAGGTGTAGATCCAAAAACTAAGAAGCTAAAACTATCAAGAAAGGTCCTTTTAAAGAAAGAAGAGGCTTCTAAGTAGGTTATAAAATAATAAAAATGGCATTTTGTTGAAAAAAAATTAATAAAATGTCCTAAATTTGGTGATTATAAAAATATATTTATAAATTTGTAATCACGGAAGTGCTTTGAAATTAAAAAAACAATACTAATTAAATCAAATTAAAACATTTATTATGAAAAGGTTTGTAAAAGTAAGTCTCCTTTTTGCGTTGGTAGCTATGGTTTTCTCAAGCTGTAACTGCTACAACAGAATGGTACGCAAGGTAGACATGGTTGAGGTAGCTTGCTCTCCTGAGGTTGTAACTCTGAGAGGTCACAACGCAGTTGCAGAGGTTACAGTAACTTTCCCTGCTAAATATTTTGACGAAATGGCAGTGTGGAAAATCACTCCTGTTTTGGTATACGAGGGTGGCGAAATCGCTGGTACTCCTAAATACGTTCAGGGTGAGGATGTTCAAGATAACTACTCAGTTATTTCTTGGGCAAACGGTGGTTCTTACACTCAGACTGTAAGCATCCCTTACGCTGATGAGGCTTCAATCTCAACATTGGAACTTCGTATCGAGTCTAAATGCTCTAACGCATGTACTGAGAAAAACAACGAGTTTGTACCAGTAGCAGCTGTTGCAGTTGCTTCAGGTGTTAGAACAACTTCAAAATTGGCTGACAACGCTGACTACATGACTTATATGAAAGATAACTTCAAACGAGTTATTACATATACAGAAGAGGCTGATATCCTTTATGCAATCAACCGCTACAATGTACGTCCAGTAGAGCTTACTTCAGAGCAAATCAAATTGTTCGAGGACTTCGTTAAAGAGAACTCTAACAAAGACAGAACTACTCTAGGTAACGTATACGCTAAAGGTTATGCTTCTCCTGACGGTCCATTGAAATTCAATGACGAGCTATCTAAAAAACGTAGCGAGACAGGTAAAGAAGCTGCTACTAAAGTTCTTTCAGATGTAGACGTTGATTATGACGTTGCAGCTTATGGTGAGGACTGGGAAGGCTTCAAAGAGCTTGTTCAAGCTTCAGACATGGAAGATAAAGATCTTATCCTTCAGGTTCTTGATATGTACAGCTCTCCAGTTGAAAGAGACCAACAAATCCAAAACATGACAGCTGTATGGAAAGAGCTTACAGATGATATCTTCCCACAACTTCGTCGTACTAAATTGGTTGCTTCTGCTGATGTTTCAGGTAAAACTGACGCTGAGTTGATCGCTGCTGCTAAAGGTAACCTATCTGCTCTAGATCTAGAGGAGGCTATGTACGCTGCAACTCTAGTTGAGGACAGAGCTACTGAGGCTAAAGTTTACAAATATGCTGCTGAGAAATACAACGACGCTAGAGCTTACAACAACTACGCTATTGCTGTTGCAAACATGGGTGACTGGGATGCTGCTGAGGAGGCTCTTGAGAAAGCTGCTTCTATGAGCAACGATCCTGCAATCGCTAACAACATGGCTGCCGTAGCTATCGAGAAAGGTGATTTCGCTCAAGCAAGAACTTACCTAGCTGCTGCTGAGGGTGTTGACGTAAGTGGCAACCAAAGCTTGTTGGCTATGGCTGAGGGTAACCCTACAACTGATAACTTGTCAGGTTATGACTTGGCAGTTGCTCAACTTTGCCTAGACAACCCTGCTGCTGCTAAAGCTGCTATCTCAGACGTTACAGGTTGTGCAGATTCAGATTATATCAGAGCTGTTGCTTCAATGAGAGAGGGTGACTCTGCAAGTGCACTTTCTTACCTTGATAGCGCAATCGAGCTTAACCCAGAGAAGAAAGAGCAAGCTGAGAACGACATCGAGTTCGTTAAATTGTTCGGTACACAAGAGTTCTTGGCCCTATAATATATAGGTAGTCACAGACTTTTAATATAGAGTGTGGTCTCCGTGTTTACGGGGGCCACATTTTTTTTGCTTACACGGCAGAGGGGGCTGTTGCCAGAAAATTTGGTTATAGTATTTTGTATGTTATAAACTTAAGTATTATGAGTTGGGCTTGTGGTGAATCCAAAAAGAATATTTACCTTTGTAAGGAATTAATAATTTTAGATATGGACTATACGGTAGCTTTGGAAAATAATCCTAAAATCACAGACGAACAGATTAATGATATTCTGAGCCAAGCTCAAACGTTAAGTTTGAAAAATCAAAATGTAGATGTCTACAAGAAGTGCTTCTCATATATTGATTTGACAACTTTGAGTTCTCGTGACTCACAAAGCTCGGTTGAGGCTTTTGTCACTAAGGCTGTTGAGTTTCCTATACATTTCCCTGATGTGGATAATGTGGCTTCGGTGTGTGTGTATCCTCCTTTTGTCGAGGTTGCAGGTCTTGCTATCGGTGGTTCTAACATGGCTATTACTAGCGTGTCTGGAGGGTTTCCATCGTCTCAGACCTTTATTGAGGTTAAAATGTTGGAGACTTCTATGGCTGTTGAGAATGGCGCAGATGAGATAGATATAGTAATCAGTATAGGTGAGTTTTTGAATGGCGAGTATGAGCTTGTTGCCAGCGAGGTAGAGTGTATAAAGGACGAGATTGGCGACGATGCTGTTCTGAAGGTTATTCTTGAGACTGGTGAGTTGCAAGATGCTAACCTTATATATAAGGCGTCTATGTTGGCGATGTATGCTGGTGCAGACTTTATCAAGACTTCTACGGGCAAGGTTGCGGTTTCTGCCACGCCAGAGGCTGCCGCTGTAATGTGCCTTGCGATAAAAGACTATTATAATATAACGGGCAAGAAGATAGGCTTTAAGGCTGCTGGCGGTGTTGCCACGGCTGCTGATGCTGCTTATTACTATTCTATTGTTGAAACGGTTCTTGGTTCAGAGTGGTTGAACGCTAAATATTTCCGTATTGGAGCTAGTTCTTTGGCCTCGAAACTTCTTTCAGCGATAAAAGGTGAGCAAATAACGTATTTTTAACACATAATTTTTGTGGAACCAAAAAAAGTCCTTATATTTGCAGACCGTTTGAGATAACGTTTAAATGGTGGGAGTAGCTCAGTTGGTTAGAGCGTCGGATTGTGGTTCCGAAGGTCGAGGGTTCGATCCCCTTTTCTCACCCTCTCTTCCGTGGATAAATTATGTAGCGGAGAATATAAAGCACTTCCGAGCAAGGAAGTGCTTTTTTGTTAAAAAGTTGGCTAATGTTTAGCTAATCAAAATCAATTTTATGAATTATTCGACAGAGTTCGAGGCTTTAGGGTTGTCAGAGGCAATGCTAAAGGCTATTGCGTCTAAGGGATTTGAGAAACCGTCGCCTATTCAGGCCCTAACAATCCCATTCTTGCTAAACAATGAGCAGGACGTTATTGCCCAAGCGCAGACCGGTACTGGAAAGACCGCAGCATTTGGATTACCTATCCTCGAAAAATTGGAATCAAGGCGTTCTTCAACACAGGCCTTGATCTTGGTGCCAACCCGTGAGTTGGCTATTCAGGTAACTGAGGAGTTGATATCTTTCAACTCAGAGAAAAAACTTTCTATTGCTTCAATTTATGGTGGAGCATCTATGAACGAGCAGTTGCGCCGTTTGAAAAAAGGAATCGACATTGTTGTTGGTACCCCAGGTCGTATCCTAGACCACTTGCGCCGCTCGACACTAGACTTGTCTGAAGTTAAGTACATGGTCCTTGATGAGGCCGATGAGATGCTTAACATGGGATTTATTGATGATGTAGAGGCTATTATTGCTGCTGCACACGAAGATAGACAAGTGATGTTGTTCTCGGCTACTATGCCCGATCGTATCGCATCTTTGGCTAAACGTCACATGCGCAATGCAGAGGTTCTAAAAGCCCTAGCAACTAATATTACAACAGATTTGACAAATCAAATCTACTTTGAGGTACGCGATTCAGATAAGTTTGATGCGCTAACACGTATCATTGATATTGAGCCAGACTTCTACGGTATCGTTTTCTGCCAAACTAAAATCGCTGTTGACGAGGTTAGCAAACGACTTACAGAGCGTGGTTACGCTTCTGAAGGTCTTCATGGTGACATCTCACAGGGTCAACGTGAGAAAGTGTTGCGTGGATTTAGAAGCAAGCAAATCACAATCCTAGTGGCTACGGACGTTGCTGCGCGTGGTATCGATGTTAACAACCTTACTCACGTAATCAACTACTCGTTGCCTCAAGATTCAGAATCTTATGTTCACCGTATTGGCCGTACAGGTCGTGCTGGTAACCAAGGTACTGCAATCACTTTTATCTCTAACGCTGAGATGCGTCGTTTCGGTTTCTTGAAACGCGACATCAAAGTTGAGATTCACAAGGAGAAACTTCCTAGTGTACAGGATATTATCGAGATTAAGAAGAACAAAATCAAAGACGATATTATCGAGATTATCGATGGTGACGACTATGAGAAATACCTTGCTATGTCTCAGTCATTGTTGGAGCTATATAGCCCAGAGGTTGCTCTTAGTGCTATGATGCGTCTTGCTTTCAAGAACGACCTTGACGAGAATAACTACCCTGAGATACGTACAATCAATGTTGACCGTAGAGGCACAACACGTCTGTTCTTGTCTATTGGCCGCACCGATGGCTACGACAAGCGTAAGATGGTTGCCTTCTTGAAACGTGAGACAGGTCTTTCAGACGCAAAAATTGATGACGTTAAGATTCTTGATAGCTTCTCATTTGTGACTGTGCCTTTCCAGGATGCTGAGACTGTGGTTAAAGCACTTAACGAGTTGTCTACAAATCGTCCAATCGCTGAGGTTGCTGATGATATGGCTAAGGGCAAATCAGATGGTGGTAACCGTGGTGGCAGAGACCGTCGCTTTGGCGGTGGTGACCGCGACCGTAAACGTTCGTTTGGTGGCGACAGAGGCGACAGAGACTTCCGTCCTCGTTCTAGCGAGGGAGGCAGAAAATCTTTCGGCACAGATTCAGACTTCTTTGCAAAAGAGTTTGGAGATCGTTCTCGCTCAAATGGCGAAGGCTCTAGAGGTGGCCGTGGAGGCAGATCTTTTGGTAGCGGTAAATCTTTCGGTGGCGGCAGCCGTAGCAGCCGTGGAGGATTCAGCTCAAGAAAGAAAAGATAATATGACTTATCCTCTAGGTTATACCTTATATATATAGGGTGGGGCTGAAGAGAATTAAAATATTACGCTGACAATATGGCAGGGGCTGACAATGCTACCTGCCATATTTGCGTTTTTATGCCATATTGCCTACCTTTAGAGGGCCTAAATTGCTTTGGCACACATTGTGAGGATAGTGTATGTTAGAAAATAAATAACCAAATTAAAATAAAGACTATGAAAATTAAACCATTGGCAGATAGAGTTGTGGTTGAGCCACATCCTGCAGAAGAAAAGACGGCTGGCGGATTGTATATTCCAGATACAGCAAAAGAGAAACCTCTAGTGGGAACAGTAATCGCGGTTGGCGCAGGAACTTCAGATGTTACTATGGAAGTTGCCGTCGGCGACACTGTGCTTTATGGCAAATATGCTGGAACTGAGGTTTCGGTAGATGGCACTGACGTGCTAATAATGAAACAAGGCGATATTTTAGCAATCATCTAATCGAGGAGAAACAACAATGGCAAAAGAAATTAAATATAGCATAGAAGCACGCGAGTTGCTTAAAGAAGGCGTTGACGCATTGGCAAATGCAGTAAAAGTAACCCTAGGCCCTAAAGGTCGTAACGTGGTTATAGACAAGAAGTTTGGAGCACCACACATCACAAAAGATGGCGTTAGCGTTGCAAAAGAAATCGAACTTGAGGACGGTTTCGCAAACATGGGAGCACAAATGGTTAGAGAGGTAGCATCTAAAACTGCTGATGATGCAGGTGATGGTACAACTACTGCTACTGTTCTTGCTCAGTCTATCGTAAGCGTCGGTGTTAAGAATGTTACAGCTGGTGCAAACCCTATGGCCCTTAAGAGAGGTATCGACAAGGCTGTTGCAGCTGTTGTTGCAGATTTGCGTGTTCAGAGCCAAGAGGTTGGCGACGATATTGCTAAGATAGAGCAAGTTGCAACTGTTTCAGCCAACAACGATGTGGCAATAGGTAAGCTTATCGCTGAGGCTATGGCTAAGGTGAAAAAAGAAGGTGTTATCACTGTCGAGGAGGCTAAAGGTACAGAGACTCACGTAGATGTAGTAGAGGGTATGCAGTTCGACCGCGGTTATATCTCGCCTTATTTCATTACTGATTCAGAGAAGATGGAGGCTGCTTATGAGAAGCCATTTATCCTTATCGCAGATAAAAAAGTGTCTACAATGAAGGAAATCATGGGCGTTCTGGAGCCAGTAGCTCAGAGTGGTCGCGCTATGATTATCATTGCTGAAGATATTGACGGTGAGGCACTTGCAGCACTTGTTGTAAATAAACTAAGAGGCACTCTTAAGGTTGCAGCCGTTAAGGCTCCAGGCTTTGGCGACCGCCGTAAAGATTTGCTAGAGGACATCGCAATTCTTACAGGCGCAACAGTAATTTCTGAAACTAAGGGTATTAGCATGGATCAAGTGACTCTAGAGATGCTTGGTACAGCCGACAAAGTGGTTATGAACAAAGAGAATACCACTATTGTTAATGGTGCAGGTGCAAAAGAGAATATCGTTGCACGTGTGGCTCAGCTTCGCAAACAAATGGAGATTACCACATCAGAGTACGATAAGGAGAAACTTATTGAGCGTCTAGCTAAGCTTGCAGGCGGTGTGGCTGTTCTTTACGTTGGTGCAACTACCGAGGTAGAGATGAAAGAGAAAAAAGATCGTGTTGAAGATGCTTTGGCCGCTACTCGCGCTGCCGTAGAAGAAGGTATCGTAGCTGGCGGTGGTGTAGCTTACATCCGTGCCGTTGCTGCACTCGAGAACCTTAAAGGTGAAAACGACGACGAGACAACAGGTATACAAATCATCAAACGTGCTATCGAGGAGCCATTGCGCCAGATTGTAGCCAACGCTGGTGGCGAGGGTTCTGTGGTTGTAGCAAAAGTTAAAGAGAGCGAAGGTTCTCTAGGTTACAATGCATACAACGACTGCTATGAGGATATGCACAAGGCAGGTATCATCGACCCTACTAAAGTATCACGCGTAGCACTTGAGAACGCTGCTTCAGTAGCATCAATGTTCTTGACTACCGAGTGCGTTATGGTAGATAAGAAAGAGGAGAACCCTGCGCCGATGCCTCCGATGGGCGGCGGTATGGGAGGCATGATGTAGCCCGAATCTAGATTCAAAAAATGGGAAACTGGAAATAATTTCTGGTTTCCCATTTTTTTTGTCAATGTAATGCTAATGTAACGGTAAATTGTTATATTTGTAGGAAATATTAGCTTAACATTGGGTTTTAACGCAAAATAATGTTTTTCTTTGTCAATAATGGCAGAGAAAATTCATCTAAATATTGCAATTTATAATAATAGTTTGTAGTTTTGCGTTGGTAGAACCTATGTGTTCGACTTTTTGAACTAATAACATTAAACCAAATATTAATCAATTTTCTAAAACTATGAAAAAACTTTTTTTGATTCTAGCGGCAGTTGGCTTATTTAGCTTCTCTTCTGTTGCTGTTTACGCTCAGGATTCTGCTGAATCTACTGAGGAGGTTGCAGTTGCTGAAGTTGCTACTTCAGACGTTGTTGCAAACCCAGAGACAGATGTAGATGGTACTCCAATGCACCAAGTTATTAAACAAAAATTCCTTGAGGGTGGTGCAGCTTGGATGGCTCCAGTACTTCTTTGCTTGATCCTAGGTCTTGCAATCATCATCGAGCGCGTACTTTATTTGAACCTAGCAACTGTTAACACTAAAAAATTGATCGCACAAGTAGAAGATGCACTAGCTTCTGGTGGTGTCGAGGCTGCAAAAGATGTTTGCCGTAACACACGTGGTCCTGTTGCAAGTATTTTCTATCAAGGTCTTAGCCGTTATGATGATGGTCTAGACGTAGTAGAGAAATCAGTTGTTTCTTACGGTTCAGTACAAACTGGCCAAATGGAAAGCGGTTTGACATGGGTGTCTCTATTTATTTCTTTGTCTCCTATGTTGGGATTCATGGGTACCGTAGTTGGTATGATTGGTGCGTTCGACGCGATCCAAGCTGCTGGTGATATCTCTCCAACCGTTGTTGCTGGTGGTATCAAGGTATCTCTTTTGACTACATTGGCCGGTCTTATCGGTGCGGTAGTTCTTCAGTTGTTCTACAACTATTTGGTATCTAAAATCGATGGCCTAGTAGTAGATATGGAAGACTCTTCAATCACATTGATCGATATCCTTACACAATACAACAAAAAGTAATTAGAAAGCTAAAATTATGAAACAATTAGGATTAATAAAATTCATCCTTCTGATCGCAGCTGCATTGTCAGTTATTCTGTTCTTTGCTGGAGCAGTAGAAGTTGACTTGATGCTAAACTGCGGGTATCTGTTTCTAGGACTAGCTGTTGTAATTTCAGTCTTGATGCCTGTCATTGGCTTGATCCAAAACCCAAAGGCCGCAGTCGGTTCTTTGCTTGGACTAGCTGTTGTAGCGTTAGTTGTAATTATTGCATATAGCTTTTCTAGTGAAATGCCTATACCAAACTCAGCAGGAGGCTTCTTTGAGGACCCAGCGGTTCTTAAAATCAGTGATACAGGATTATTTGCTACATACGCAGCTTTCATTGCTGCAGTAGTTACCATCTTAGGTGGTGAAGTAATCCGTATGTTTAAATAATAGTTTAAGCCACAACAAAGATGGATAAAAGGAAAGTACAAGAAATAAATGCTGGCTCAATGGCGGACATCGCCTTCTTGCTTCTGATATTCTTTCTTGTAGCGACTACCATGAATGTTGATTCAGGTCTTCAGAGGGTTTTGCCTCCGATGCCAGATGAAAGCAATCAAGAGGCAATCGACGTTAAAAAACGCAACTTGATGTTGGTTTTTGTTAGTCAACAAGATGCCCTAATGGTAGCAGGAGAACGCCTTGATATTTCGCAACTAAAAGATAAAGCAAAAACTTTTGTCACAAATGTTGCAAATACCGAGGATCTTCCTGAAAAAACGGTTACTACGATCGATTTGATAGGAGATTACCCAGTAAGTCAAGGTGTGATTTCATTGCAGAATGACCGCGGTACCAGCTACGGAATGTATATTCAGGTTCAGGATGAGCTTGCACGTGCCTTTGCAGAGATTAGAGAGGAATTGGCAACAGTCAAATTTGGCAAGCCATTCGCTGATCTATCAGAAGCAGAGCGCACAGCAATCACAAAAGCTGTACCTTTGAAAATATCTGAGGCTGAACCACGTAATATAGGAGGACAATAGAATGGCAGTAATGAAGAAAAAAGGAAACAAGGGTACACCTCCTGTTTCTACGGCATCTTTGCCAGATATCATTTTCATGATTCTGTTCTTCTTTATGGTCTCTACGACTATGCGTGATCAGGAACTCTTGGTTAATTTCAAGCTTCCAGAAGCACAGGAGATACAGAAATTAGAGAAGAAATCGTTGGTGAGTTTTATCTTTATCGGACAACCAGCTCCAAAACAAAGAGCAAAGTTCGGTACTGCACCACGTATTCAGCTTAACGACAGTTACAAAACATCTGAGGAGATCGGACAGTTTGTAGCTGCAGAGAGAGATAATCTAGATGAGTCTGATAAGGCACAAATGTCAGTTTGTATCAAAGCAGACGAATATACAAGAATGGGTATCATTACCGACGTAAAACAAGAGTTGCGTCGTGCTAATGCACTAAAAGTTATTTATGCAGCATCTCAAGCGATGCCTAACTAATTAACGCCCATTATTAATAAAGCAACGGCTACCTCTTTATGAGAGGTGGCCGTTGCTTTGTTTTTGGGTGTGTCGCAAGAGGGGGCGAGTTGCTGGTTTGCCGCTGCGCGTAGCTTT
>JAWXTS010000037.1:0-15842 GCA_044433305.1 Rikenellaceae bacterium
AGAGCCAAGAAAAACAATGCCACCAGAGCCACCGTGCTCCATGCCGTAGAGAAGATACTGTGCTTCTCGTCCTCGCTCTTGGCCTTGCCTGCAAAATGAAAATACCCCGTCTCGAAACCCATAGTAAGCAGCACCATGACAAAAGGTATCAGGGCATACATATCTGTTATCACGCCATACTCCTGTGGTGATAAGATACGTGTTAGATATGGTGTTAATAAGTAGTTTAATAAACGCGCTACGATACTACTTATACCATACACAACTGTTTGGCTAGCAAGCTGTTTAAGGGACATTACGTGGTTATTGTTTGGGTGTTAATAACAGTGTTTAAGGTTATTTATTTCTTGTCGCCTTTGATAACTATTTCGGGTCTATGATATACTCTCGAATTAGCTGGTACACTCTCGGTCAACCACACATTACCGCCCACAACAGTATCGTGACCTATAACCGTGTCGCCACCCAAGATGGTGCTTCCTGCATAGATAATAACATTGTCTTCGATGATGGGGTGACGCTGCTCGCCCTTAAGGTTACCATCAACGAAAGTTGCACCTAGGGTCACACCTTGATACACCTTGACATTACGACCTATGATTGTAGTTTCACCAATAACCACACCTGTACCGTGGTCTATATAAAAGTCGGGACCTATATTGGCTCCTGGGTGAATATCTATACCTGTTTGCGCATGAGCATACTCAGAGAGTATACGGGGCAAAATAGGCACACCTTGTCTGAAAATCAAATTGGCAATACGATACACAGAGATGGCATAGAAACCCGGGTAACATAATATAACCTCCTCGCGGCAATATGATGCAGGGTCACACTTAAAGTACATATCAGCGTTCTTCAGTAGTCGCGTGTAGAGTAGGGGAATCTCCGAATAAACAGCCTTAGCCTTCTGATTTGGGCACTGCTCTTTATCTTGACACAAAGGGGTGATAAGGTTCAGAAAATCGGCCTGACTCTTCTCCCAACGCCATATAATTTCTTGTTTCGACAAGTGGCGTTTCTCACGTATAGGGAACAACAAATTCAGCAAATCATCTAAAAAACGACGTGCCTCAGCTTGAGATGGAACCTCACAGAACCACTTATCTGTCATATTAAACAGGCGTTCTGGAAATTTATTAATCGTATCACTCATAATATTTTAGTTATTATAAGGTTAATGTTTCTTATTGTTTTCGCCCCATTTATAATTTGGGGATTCTATCTTTGCTAGCTTAAGTATCCTATCCACAACAGTGCCACAAAGCTCTTCTATGCTCTGCGCCCCTTGATAAAATGATGGCGAAGCAGGGCATATCACAACTCCAGCACCACTCAGACGAGCAAGGTTTTCTATATGAATAGTACTCAACGGTGTTTCACGTGGAACCAAAATCAAGCGTTCGCGTTCTTTTATCATCACATCTGCTGCACGCAACATCAAAGTATCTGCTACTCCCGCAGCAACACGCCCAATAAATCCCATGGAGCAGGGCACAACTATCATGGTATCATAGCAGGCCGAACCAGAGGCTGGTGCAGAAAAGAAATCAGCGTTGTCATAGCGGGTAAAAATATCGTTATCGTACCACAGAGTAGAGTCCTCATAAGCGGCTATCTGCTGACTCTGCTTAGATGTTATCAGCGCAATCTCAGAGAAGTATCCTTCCTCAGCCTTTGCCTTGGATATAAGTCGCTCGGCAAGCAAGCGCGCATAAATAGAACCACTAGCACCACCGACGGCCAAAATTATTTTTCGTCCTTTATCCATAGCTCTATATATCTATCGTTGTGCACTTTAAGCCTATTTCTTTGATATATTCTAGGCTTCGGGGTAGAGCATAACTCATATTTCGGAACGCCTTTTGCGAATCATGAAATACAACTATCGACCCTGCTTTGACATGCTTAGTAACATTACGAAGGCATTTTTTGGGCGACACAAGCGAGTTATAATCCTGACTTAGAATATCCCACATTATTAGGTTATAACGCTCGGCAAGTCGCTTACTTTGAACAGCTCTTATCCTTGCATAGGGTGGGCGAAAAAGGTCAGAACAAAGTATGTCATTAGCTAAATCAACATCTTGGAGGTAACGCTCCAAAGACATATTCCAGCCTTTTTGATGGCTGTAAGTATGGTTTCCGATTTTGTGTCCTTCTTTTTTGATGGCTTCAAAAAGCTCTGGATACATCTCCGCATTCTTTCCAAGGCAGAAGAATGTAGCTTTGGCATCATACTTGGCTAGTTGTTCTAGAACATATTCTGTAACACCTGGCGTTGGTCCATCATCAAAGGTAAGGAAAACCGAATCATCAGACTCTAGCTCCCAAATTAGAGTAGGAAATATTTTTCTTATGAATTTTGGAGGGTTAATGTACATATTTTTTATACCTTTGTTCTAAACTACAAATATACACTTTATTATGAGAAATTTAGCAAAATTAACAATTTATATACTACTACTGTTTTTGGCAGTGGGGTGTAACGAATCAGACCTTAGAATAGAATCTACTGGCCGCAACTACGAGGTTTATGTAGTAACTTCTGGTGAGAGATGGAGGGGTGCTCTAGGTGATACTTTGCGCCATTATCTTGCAGCAGATGTCGAGGTTCTCAACCAGCAAGAACCACGCCTAAGTATGTATTATATAGAGCCTTCTGCTTACAACACGGTTATCTCGCGTCACAAAAATTTGATGCTTATAGAGATTAACGAGAAGTATAAAAGAGCTGCTATAAATGCCACTTATGACCTCAATGCTTCGCCTCAAATAGTAGTTAGCTTGGTAGCTCCGACCATAGACTCACTGATTAATTATGTCAGCACCAATGGCGAGGAACTAGCACGAGTATTTGAGATTGCAGAGAAAGACAGGTTTGTTTCTTATGCCTTGAAATATGGCTCAGAAAACATCGAGCAAGTAATTAAAGACAAGTTTGACTTTGAGATGGCCATACCTCAGGGTTATAAAATCAGAACCCAGAAAGATAACTTCATGTGGATTTCTTATGAAAAGAGATTTGTTAGCCAAGGTCTAGTTATATACTCTTATCCTTATACTGGCCCACAAGATTTCACCGAGGAGAACCTTATTGCTCGTCGCAACGAGTTTGTGAAAAACATCCCTGGACCTAGCGATGGCTCTTACATGACAACAACTTCCGTGGTGCCTCCAACAACATCTTACATTAAAATTGATGACAAACCATGGGCTGAGACTATGGGTTTCTGGGATGTAGAAAACGATTATATGGGAGGTCCGTTCCGTAGTTACTCAACACTAAATACTAAGACCAATATGGTTGTTTGTATTGATGTATATCTGTATTCTCCTAAGGAGGACAAGAGAAACTATATACGTGAGCTTGAAAACCTTATTTACACGGTTAAAGTAGAGTAGGGGTTAGTAGTTTTTTAACCAACGAATTAAACGGTCGATAGAGCGTACTTACGTACATCTTCGGCCGTTATTTTGTTTGAACTCAGTATTATAAGCCTCTCAATAACGTTGCGCAACTGACGTATATTACCTGTCCAATCTAGTGTTTGAAGGGTCTTTATCGCCTCAGAATCTATCTTCTTATCAGGCAATCCATACTCCTTACAGACCTTAGAAATAAAGAATTCTACAAGCTCTGGAATATCCTCTACACGCTCGTTCAAGGACGGCACATTGATAAGTATAACACTTAATCTATGATATAGGTCCTCACGAAAATTCTTCTGCGCAATCTCCTCTTTTAGGTTCTTGTTTGTGGCAGCCAGAACTCGAACATTAACATCTATATCCTTATCGCTACCCACGCGACTAACCTTGTGTTCTTGAAGCACACGCAAGACCTTGGCCTGCGCCGAAAGCGACATATCGCCTATCTCATCCAAGAAAAGTGTTCCGCCATCAGATTGTTCAAACTTACCTTTTCGTTGCTTTATAGCCGATGTAAAGGCTCCTTTCTCGTGCCCAAAGAGCTCGCTCTCTATAAGCTCGGAGGGGATGGCTGCACAGTTAACCTCCACAAAGGGCGAACTAGCCCTCTCGCTCTTAAGATGAAGCCACCTTGCCACAAGCTCCTTACCCGTACCATTAGCCCCTGTGATAAGAACTCGGGCAGGCGAGGGAGCAACCTTATCAATAAGATTTTTAATGTGAGTAATCTTAACCGACGAACCTATAATCTGATCTGCTTGATTGTTATTAACAACTATATTATTGCGTGAAATAGGTGGTGTTTTAACTGTTTTAACAACATCTTTATTAGCATCTAAACCTTTCTTAATCACAGCTATAAGCCTGTTGGTATCCATAGGTTTTGGCAAGAAATCCAAAGCCCCCATTTTTATGTAATCAACAGCCTTGTTAACATCTTTTTCGGCCGATATAACAACAACCGAAAAGGGGGTTTGCTCACCATCCATGTTAAATAATTTACCCTCCAAAGAATCTTCTATAATCTCTTGACTACAAAGTACCACACATTGTTTACACAAATAATTAGCTAATAACTGTTCGTCTGCCCTATCTACAACTTCAACACTAAATCCCTCATACTCAAGTTTTTCCTTTAAGATATTACGCACACCTCGCGAAGATTCGATTACTAAAATTTCTGCCATATTTAATTTTATTTTAAAAAAGGTTTTGTTTCTAAAAAATTAATGTAAATTTGTAACAAAATTGTGAATTATCAAGCAATGTAAATAAAGGCAAGGTTTTTGTTTTTTCTTATCTAGACCTACTTAATATGTCTAAAAAATCTTATCTACGCATTCAAATACGTAGCATTATACAGACTTTTTCTTTTGCTATTATAGTTCCAAATTCTTATCTACAAACTTTTTTTATATGAATGATTACGGTTATAATCGTAAGAGATTAATGCTCCCTGAATATGGGCGTCATGTGCATAATATGGTTGATTACTTGATGTCTATCGAAGACAGGAAAGAGCGCACCTACCAATCTGAAGTCGTTGTCGAGATAATGAAAAACATCAACACTTCGCTCAAAGAATCTGATAATGTGATGAATACATTATGGAACCATCTATACATAATATCTGACTTTAAACTGGATGTTGATTCTCCATTTCCAAAGCCATCGACAGATATTATTAACATTGTGCCAGAGAGACTTAACTACCCTTCAAAGGAGTTCAGTATGAAGCACTATGGCAAGAACATCAAGCAGATGATTAAGGTAGTTGCAAGTCAACAAGAGGCCATCGAGGATAAAGAAATTATATCTGTTAATATCGCCAAATTCATGCAGCTCAAAAGCCTTGAATACAACAACGAGCATCCAAATAACACCGTTATACTAAACGACTTAAAGAGAATGTCTGGAGACAATATTGTTCTGGATGAATCTACTCTAAACAATATCAAAACGGAATATAAACAGAACTTTGTTAAGCGAACAAACAAGAAGAATTTCACTCAAAACAACTCTTCTAACAGATCTAGAACAGGTTCGCCGCAGCAAAATAACCAGAATCAGAAGTATAAAAACCAACGATTCCAGCGATAAACAAAAAAAGAGAAAGATTGATTAATCTTTCTCTTTTTTTGCCTTTATAACAAGCTTAAATATTAAGCATATTAACTATCGAGCCACGCGCCTTATCAGCTATTTCCTTTTCTATCTCTATGGCTGGTTCAAGATTCTTTAGGCAAGAGAGAATCTTCTCCAAGCTAACCATCTTCATATAAGAACAGTCGTTACAGCCACAGGTAGAATCAATAGGAGGGGCAGCAATAAACTTCTTCGATGGGTTCTGGCTCTGCATCTTATGTATAATACCTGGTTCGGTAACAACTATGTAGGTATCAGCTTCATTTTCAGTAGCATACTTCAATAAATCAGCCGTACTACCAACAACATCTGCTGTCAGTTGCACCACTTGTTTACATTCTGGATGCACCAAAACTTTGGCTTGAGGATACTCTTTCTTAAGCTCAAGTATCTTCTCCACAGAGAACTCTTCGTGCACATGGCAAGCTCCATCCCACACAACCATATTTTCTCTACCGGTGATATTCTTGATATAATTACCAAGGTTGCGATCTGGGGCAAACACTATCCCTTTATCTTTAGGTACCGAGTTAATAACCTTAATAGCATTGCTAGAGGTACATGTAATATCGGTCAGAGCCTTAACGCCAACCGTAGTATTCACATAGCTCACAACAACGTGGTCTGGGTAGTCCTTTAAAAATTCGGCCAAATCATGAGCCTTACAAGAGTCAGCCAAAGAGCATCCAGCCTCAGGGTCGGGTATCAAAACAGTTTTATCTGGAGATAGCAACTTAGCTGTTTCGGCCATAAAGTGAACTCCGGCAAAAACAATCACATCGGCAGAAGTTTTGGCTGCTTCGACCGAAAGAGCCAGACTGTCGCCTGTAAAATCGGCCACATCTTGAATTTCTGCTTTTGTATAGTAGTGAGCCAAGATAACGGCATTTTTAGCCCTTTTAAGCTCCTCAATCTCCCTAACCAAGCATTCCAGTGTATTCATAACATTAATCCATTTTTTCAGTATCTTATAACCCAAGAACAAGACACTAGACTCAAATATCCTTCTAACGTTTTCAAAAAATCTTCAACCTTAAAATACCTTCTATCTTCTTTATATTTATTTTATAATATAAAATTTAAATAAACTAATAAGAATAATAATAGGCGTTGATACTGTTGACAACTTTTCGGATATTTATTTATCATTTTTTATCCACTACAAAGCTAATATTTTTAACCAAGAAAAACATAATCTAGCATTATTGATTCTTACATTTGTTTTTATATATTAACATTTGTTTATAACCGTTATCAACATACTAACATAGCTTTTTATGGTCTCTATTGTTAACATCGTAACTAGAATAATCTGTTACAAGTTTGTAATAACTTTGTAGTACACATTACAATTTTTGTGTTATATATATATTTTTCTTCGTTTGTCAAGTGCTTTTTATTACTTATTACTACAACTTCTGAACATACTATTTAACAATTTACCATCAAGATAATATGTTGATAATCAGTTATTTGAAAAAGTAATTATTATTTATTAACACTTATAAACTTACCTATTTTCTATGTTTTTGAAAACCTCACTGTAAGCCTTTTCGCCTTCTAGAGTATCAATAACAATAGACTCTTTTGGATCTGGATCCTCATCCTCACTAAGTATCATAGGTATTCTTCCAAGCAGTGTTAATCCCTCTTTTTCAACGAGTTCTGAACAACCGTTCTTACCAAAGATATAGTACTTCTTCTCAGGCTCACCCTTAGGCGAGAACCACGACATATTCTCAATAACACCTATTACTGGTATGTTAACAGTGTCCGCCTTATACATATTGACACCTCTAACAACATCTGCCAAAGCAACCTTCTGAGGAGTGCTAACTATAAGGGCACCGTTTATCTTCAGTTCGCTCATAAGTGTTAGATGTACATCGCCAGTTCCTGGAGGCATGTCAACAAACAAGTAATCCAAATTATCCCACTTGGTTTGGTGTATCATCTGCTTCAAAGCATTTGTTGCCATAGGTCCGCGCCACACAAGAGCATCTTTAGGATCTATAAAAAATCCTATCGACATAATCTTAACACCATTGCGCTCGGCAGGTATTATAGCCTCCACGCCGTCAACTTGCTCGCCATTTGGTATAAAGTCCTCTAAATCAAACATTATCGGCATCGATGGACCATAAATATCAGCATCTAAGATACCAACTTTATAGCCTTTCTTAGCGTAAAGTGTTGCTATATTGGCGGTTACGGTAGATTTACCTACACCACCTTTGGCCGAGCTTACTCCAATTATATTTTTTATGCCGCTAGATAGACTTTTCGGTTTTTGTATCTCTGGCTTTTTTTGCATTTCCTTTATCGTGAAAGTAATCTTGTCTTTCAAACTTGGGAGGTGGTGAGTGATGTTGAACTCACATGCTTTTTTTATTGAAGAGGCTAGGGGTTCCTTTCCGTCAAAGCTTAGTGTTATTCTAACTTTTCCTTCTTGGTCAAGGTTTATTGTTTCGACAACTCCTAAACTTACAAGCCCTTGTTTTTTTGCTGGGTGAATAACGGTTTCGAGGATTTTTGCGATGTCCTCAGCCGTAATATTTTTTTGTTCCATTTTTGAGTTATTTGTACTGATTTACAATATAGTTTTTTTTAAGCCCAAAATGAAACGTTTTTTTTCTGAGTCATTTTGGGCCTAATTTTTATAGTTTTATTTATTTTCTTGTTCGTCCTGAATACTCTTGGTGATTTTCATTGAGCAGAAGTGAGGTCCGCACATGCTGCAATGGTCGGCACCCTCGCGTATCATAGAGTGGTGCATTTCTCTTGCGCGGTCTGGGTCAAACGATAGATTGAACTGGTCGTTCCATCTCATCTGGAAACGTGCCTTGCTCATTGCATAATCGCGTGCCGAAGCCGAAGGGTGTCCCTTGGCCAAGTCGGCTGCGTGGGCTGCAATCTTATAAGTTACCACACCCTCGCGAACATCGTCTTTAATAGGTAGGGCTAAGTGCTCCTTGCAAGTTACATAGCACAACATCGAAGTGCCATACCAGCCTATCATTGCTCCACCTATGGCCGAAGTTATATGGTCATATCCTGCACCTATATCACTAACAAGAGGTCCCAATGTGTAGAAAGGCGCGCCGTTGCAAGACTTGATTTGGCGGTCCATATTCTCCTTTATCTTGTCCATAGTAACGTGACCTGGACCCTCGATAATAGTCTGAACATCGTATTTCATTGCCACTGCTGCTAGCTCTCCTAGTACGTCTAGTTCGCCAAACTGAGCATCGTCATTAGCATCAAATATAGAGCCTGGTCTTAGTCCGTCACCCAGTGAGAAGGCAATATCATACTCGGCCATAATCTCACAAATCTCCTCGAAGTGCGTATATAGGAAGCTTTCGCAGTCGTTAATCTCCATCCATTTTGCCATGATAGAACCACCGCGTGACACGATTCCTGTAACGCGATTCACAGCCATAGGAGTAAATCTTCTAAGCACGCCAGCGTGGATAGTGAAGTAGTCTACACCTTGTTCTGCTTGCTCGTATAGGGTTTCTTTATATACTTCCCAGTTTAGGTCTTTGATTTGTCCGTTCACTTTTTCTAGTGCTTGGTACAAAGGCACGGTACCAACTGGCACTGGCGAGTTTCTAATTATAGCCTCGCGAGTAGCCTTGATATCTTCTCCTGTCGAAAGGTCCATGATAGTATCCGACCCCCATTTAATAGCCCATTGAGCTTTCTCTACCTCTTCGTTTATAGATGAGCCAAGTGCAGAGTTGCCTATGTTAGCATTGATTTTAACAAAGAATTTAGTGCCTATAATCATAGGTTCTACCTCTGGGTGTTTTCTATTATTTGGTAGTACGGCGTGTCCTTTAGCAATCTCTTGTCTTACCATTTCTGGGGTGATGCTAGAGTTCTCGTCGCCCATATTTTCGCGTATTGCCACATATTCCATCTCTGGAGTTATGATACCATTTTTGGCATACCACAGTTGTGTTTTAAGTTCTGGACTTACTTCTGTTGTGCCTAGGGTTTTCATTTCGGCTTGTTTTGTAAGCTCATCCCAGTTGTCTTTTACTTTAGGTAGTCCTTTGTTTTCTGCTGTATTTATATTGGTATCTGTATAGGCTCCTGTGGTGTCATAGAACAATATTTTTTCTTCTGATTGCAGGGTTACTTCGCGCATACCCACCTTAATTTCTGGGTATATTTTTCCGCTTACATACGTTTTTTCAGCTCCGTATTTAGCGATGTCAAACAAGTTTTCTTCCATTGTATTTGTGTTGTTAGTTTATATTTTGAGTTTGGATTGTTCCACGTGGAACAATTTTTATTTGTTGTGGTTTTATGTTCCACGTGGAACATTACCTTTTGAATTTTATCAACAGAACGTTTATGTCGGCTGGCGACACACCCGGTATGCGCGAGGCTTGACCTATGGTTGCAGGCTTGATTTTGGTTAGCTTCTGACGCGATTCTATGGATAGCGAGTTTACCGAATTGTAGTCAAACGTGCTAGGGATAGATATGTTTTCGAGCCTTGTCAGTTTGTCTGCAATAACCATCTCGCGGTCTATATAACCCTTATATTTTATCTGAATCTCGGCTTGCTCTATGGCTCCCTCAGAGATGCTGTGTTCGGTTATAAACTCGTTTAGTGGTGCAAATGCGGCCCTCAAACTAGAGGTCTCAACCTCGCTGCGAAGCAACAAATCATATAGCTTACGACCCTGAGTCAGCGGCGACGAATCTACCGAAATAAGATAGTCGTTGCTCTGCTCTTGAGATATGCTGGTGTTCTTTGTGTACTCTATAAATGCGTTTACTTGGGCATCTTTTTCGATTACCCTGTCGTATTGCTCCTTGCTTGCCAAGCCTAGTTCATAAGCTAGGGGAGTAAGCCTTAAATCGGCATTATCGCCACGAAGCAAGATGCGGTGCTCGGCACGACTAGTGAACATTCTGTATGGCTCGTCAACACCCTTGGTCACCAAGTCGTCTATCAAGACACCTATGTAGGCTTGGTCTCTACGAAGGATAAATGGCTCCTTGTTTTGCTGTTTCAAAACAGCATTTATGGCCGCCATCAAGCCCTGTGCTCCGGCCTCCTCATAGCCCGTAGTACCGTTTATTTGACCCGCAAAATACAGGTTCTCGATAAGCTTTGTTTCTAGAGTATGGTATAGTTGGGTAGGAGGGAAGTAGTCATATTCTATGGCATATCCAGTTCTGAATAGGTGTACATTCTCCAGCCCTTTTATCTGGCGCAAAGCCTCGATTTGCACCTGCCACGGTAGTGACGATGAAAATCCATTCAGGTAATATTCGTTTGTTGTGGCACCCTCTGGCTCTAGGAATAGCTGATGCTGGTCCTTATCTGCAAAGGTTCTGAGTTTGTCCTCTATGCTTGGGCAATAACGAGGTCCTATGCCCTTTATAGTGCCGTTGAATAGTGGAGACTCGGCAAAGCCTGTGCGTAGTGTGTCGTGCACGTTTAGCGACGTGTAGACTATATAGCATGGCTTCTGCTCAAGCTCTGTATTTACGCTTGGATCATACGAAAACTTATCCTCGTTGCCATCGCCATACTGAGCCTCTATCTTGTCAAAATCTATGGTGCGACCATCCAGCCTAGCTGGGGTTCCGGTCTTCATACGACCCACCTCAAAACCTAGTTTCTCTAGTTGGTCACTTAGTCCATACGAGGCCTCATCACCTGCGCGACCGCCAGCCACCTGAACTCGTCCAGTGTGGATAAGGCCGTTCAAGAAAGTGCCGTTTGTAAGTATCACGCTCTTGGCCGCGAAGCTAAGTCCCATACGTGTTTTAACGCCCGTAACCTTGCCTTGTTCTTCTATTATCTCTACCACGCTATCTTGCCAAAGGTACAGGTTCTCTGTGTTCTCTAGCAGCATGCGCCAGTTGTCTGTAAAGCGTATTTTGTCGCACTGTGCTCTGGGGCTCCACATGGCAGGTCCCTTAGAGCGGTTGAGCATGCGGAATTGTATTGTTGACTTATCGGTGATAACGCCCATCTGTCCTCCCAAAGCATCTATCTCACGCACAATTTGCCCCTTGGCAACTCCGCCCACAGCAGGGTTGCATGACATCATGGCAAACTTGGTCATGTCCATAGTGATTAGAAGGGTGGTGGCACCCATATTGGCTGCTGCTGCCGCTGCTTCGCAACCAGCATGCCCGCCGCCAACAACAATTACATCGTAGTTGAGTATCATATTATTTCTAGTTGTGCTGCTTTCTCAAGGTAGAAATCCTCTTTTGCGTGCATTATTTTTTCTTGCTCAGGCTCCTTATCTTTATAGCCAGATAGGTGTAGTACACCGTGGATTATTATGCGCATAAGCTCGTTCCATGTGCTCACACCATATTCTTTAGCATTTGCCTTAACGGTGTCTATGCTGATAATGATGTCTCCTGAGATTATCTTCTGCTCATAGTCTGTTTCGTCAAATGTTATAATATCGGTATAGTAGTCGTGAGATAGGTATTGTCGATTTACATTCAGCAAATACTCATCTGAGCATAACACGATAGAGAGATTTTCGATAGTATCGAATCCCTCGCTTGCGGCCGTTTCCTTAATCCACTGAGATATTTTACGGCGGCTATGCAACTTGTAGCTGCATTCTTGATTGTAATATCCTATTGTCATTTTTTAATCCAGTCTTCTGGGTTTAGATTTGTTGTTTCGTGCCAAATTTCAAAATGCAGAACATGGTCGTTGCTGTCGTCGCTTGAAGATAGTCGACCTAGCAGCTGTCCTGCTTTGACCGTATCGCCTGTTTTTACGGCCACGGTCTGAAGGTTAGAGTACACCGTAAGGTAGCTTCCGTGGCGAACCATAACGCTGTTGTTTAGTCCTTGGAAGAAGAACACATTTGTCACCTCGCCATCGAACACACTTTGTATATCGGCATTGCGCGCAGCGGCATAGTTAACACCTTTGTTGTCTACCGTAAGCCCAGACTGTGTTGGGTGCTGATGGCGGCCATAATGGTCTATTATAATGCCGTTTCTCACAGGGATTGGTAATCTGCCTTTGTTGCTGTCAAACTGCCCTGAAAGCATCTTAAATTGGGCTTTATATTCATCGCTATATTCGGTGTTCTGGTCTTTCTTCATTTGCTCGGCTATGATGCGCTCGATTTGGTTCTGCAGCATCTCCACCTGCTGTTGTGAGGCGCGTATGGTAGCCGAGAGATTGTTTTCCTGAGTCTTCAGCTTGCTGAGGGTGGCATCATACTGTTTTTGGTCTTCAGATAGCGATGCCAGCTCCTTGTTTCGCGATTGCTTGGTTTGCTCCAGCTGCTTGCTCTGGGCTTCTAGAGAGCTTACCTCTTTTGATAACTCTTGAGTTGTTGAGCTTATCTTTTGGGCCTGCTCCTCGCGCATGCTGTTGTAGCGGCGTATGTAGAATATCCTACGCGTTATGTCGTTGAAGTCGCTCGCCGAGAATAGAAACAGCAGATAGTTGTTGAGTTTATAGTTCTTGTAGGCACTATAAATCATCTTCGAGTAGTCTGCTTTGAGGTCTTTCAGTTCGCCCCCCATCTTGTCGATGTTGGTATTGTTGCCTTTGATTTTCTTGTTTATAAGAGCCATCTGGCTGGTGAGGCTTGCGATGACCTTTTTGCGGTTGTCTATACGTGATTTGATAAGCTGAATCTCGCGTTGATTCACCTGCTGGTCGGCACGCGTCTTGTCTAGCAGCTCATTGGTTTGGGCAATCTCTGCTTCGGCGCGTCTTATGTCTTCTTGGAGCGATTCAATGGTTTGAGAAGAAGCCCCAACAACACAAAATAGTGTTAGTATAAGAGTAATAATTTTCTTCATCTATTTCTTTTTGCTCTCAAGTTGTTTAATGTGCTCGTCGATGTTAAAGTCCGTGTACCCGTTGTCTATGGCTTTTTGCCAGTATGTGGTGGCCATAAACTCCTGCCCCAGCGCGTAGAGTATATCTCCATAGTGGATATATAGCTCGTTGCTGCTACCTCTATCCAGAGAGATGGCCAGGCGCATAAAGGTTTGGGCTTGCTCATATTCTCCTAGCTTGTATAGTATCCATGCCTGAGTGTCTAGGTATGTTGGGTTGTTTGGTTCAAGCTCATTGACCTTGCTACTCATTTCTAGAGCTAGGTTAAGGTCTCTGTCGTAAACCGATAGGTAGTAGCTGTAATTATTCAACACAAGCACGTTGAGACTATCATATTTAAGAGCCTTTTTGTATGAGTTTATCGACTTCTTGTTTTCTCCCATTGTTTGGTATATGTCGCCCATGTAGCCATAAATAGTGCTCGCTATCGAGTCGTTCTCGGCATATTTTACGGCTTTAGAAAGCTCTGCTATGGCCATCTCATTATTACCCATATATTGATGTACGCTGGCTCGCTGAAGGTAGAGGCTGCAATTCTTTGGATAGCTTTCGAGTGCCATGGCCGAGTACTTATCCACCGAATCCACTCTGTTGGCGTATGTCTCAAGCTCGATAATACTTTTGTATATGTGTAGGCTATTATCGGTTTCTAGCATGCGCTTATATATGTCTGATGCTTGGTCTAGCTTTCCTATGGCCAGAAGGTGGGAAACATACAACTGGGTTGCCTCGATAGATTCGGGGTGTATGTTGGTTATGGTCGATGCTATATTGTTTACCTCAAATAGATACTGTTGGTATAGCTCTCTCTTCTTAATATGGTAGTCGAATATCTCGATTTTGCTCTTTACATCAAACGATTTTATCTCCATAAGCTTGAATATAGTGTTCAGAAAGGCCTTGGTGTCGTTTTTGATGTTAGCGTAATAGTTACACATGGATAACAGGATGTTGACTTCCTCTGGATTTACCCTCAGTGCTTTGTTGTATGAGTCCATTGCCAGCGAGTCTTTGCCCTGCTGAGCATATAGCTCGGCAAGTTTACGTAGTGTCTCTGTGTCTGTCGGAAACTCTGAGGCCAAGGTTGCTGCTTCCTCGGTGGCTCGGTCCATAAGATTCAAAGACATGAGGATGTCTAGCTTCTGGGACGAGAATTCGTAGCTTCTGCCAAAGCGGTTTTGTGCCGAGTCGAGAACCGTTATTGCAGCATAAGGCATGTCCCTTTGTAGGTATATTATGCTGGTAGTCAGGTAGTTCTGTTGTAGGTCTGGGTTGATGTCGTTGATTTGACCTATAAGATCAAGGACCTTGTCGGCATCATAATTCTGACTATAACTGTATATGGTGAGTAAGAATTGTTTGTAGGCTATCTCCGTAGAGTCTATTTCTATGGCACGCGTGATATAATCTAGAGATTTCTCTAGATTGGTGTATAACTGGTGCCTTGAAAGCATATATAGAGACGGCGCATGATTAGGGTTTAGTTCTAAACATTTGAGATACAGGCTAGTAGTACTAATAATCGTACTTGCGTTTGATTCTTCTATCTCCTCTATCATAATAGCTTTGGCGTATAGATCGCTAACTATCTGAGCAGTGTCTTTTGGGGGTAGTGTATTTCTGTTGTTTGGTTCGCTAATATGGTCGCTAGAGGGTTTCGCACTAAAGCTAACCTTTGGCGTAAAGCACACGCCAAAGACCAGCATTAGTATCGTATATATGGTTATCTTAACACGATTCATATTGTCTAACCTATTGTTTTCTAGCGGTATATGCCTTTAGTGTAGGCTAAAGGGCTGATTCAAATTGCTGAAGGAAGCGAACGTCATTCTCGAAATATAGACGTAGGTCTTTGACTCCGAACTTAAGCATAGCGATACGTTCAACACCCATACCAAAGGCGAAACCAGAGTATTCTTTGCTGTCTATGCCTGCTGCCTCAAGCACGTTAGGGTCTACCATTCCGCAACCCATAATCTCTAGCCAGCCTGTATATTTGCAGACGTTACATCCCTTGCCGCCACATAGGTTGCACGATACATCGACCTCGGACGATGGCTCGGTAAATGGGAAGTATGAAGGGCGCATACGTATCTGTGCATTTTCGCCGAACATCTCTTTTGCGAAGTATAGGATGCTTTGTTTCATATCGGCGAACGAAACGTTTTTGTCTATGTAAAGACCCTCTACTTGGTGGAAGATGCAGTGTGCGCGGTAAGAAATGGCTTCATTTCTAAATACGCGGCCTGGGCAGATAACACGGATAGGGGGTTTTTGAGTCTCCATTGTGCGCACCTGAATAGAGCTGGTGTGAGTGCGAAGTAGGATATCTGGGTTTTTTTCGATGAAGAAAGTATCTTGCATGTCGCGTGCTGGGTGCTCTGGTGGGAAGTTTAGAGCC
>JAWXTS010000038.1:0-15207 GCA_044433305.1 Rikenellaceae bacterium
GCAAAAAGTGTATCTTTGTCCCCAAATAGATATAGGTATGAGTATAGTAGCAATAGTGGGCCGCCCTAATGTTGGTAAGAGCACGCTTTTCAATCGATTAATAGGTGGCCGTAAAGCCATCGTAAATGATACGGCAGGCACAACACGTGACCGCCATTATGGTCGCTCTGATTGGAGCGGCAGAGAGTTCTCTGTTATCGACACGGGTGGTTACTCTGTGGGTAGCGATGACATCTTTGAAGAAGAAATCCGCAAGCAGGTTGTTCTTGCCATCGAGGAGGCAGATGTAATTCTGTTTGTTGTTGAGGTTGGCACAGGTATCACAGACCTTGATAATGCTGTGGCAGATATGCTTCGCCGTTCGGCAAAACCAGTTCTTGTTGTAGTCAACAAGGTCGATAATAATAACCAGCACTTTATGGCTGCCGAGTTCTATTCTTTGGGCTTGGGCGAGATATATAATATATCTTCTATGACAGGTAGTGGCACAGGAGATTTGTTGGACGCTTTGGTTGAGGTTCTTCCAGAGGAGAAAGAAGAAGAGAGAGAGCTTGATCTTCCATGTATCGCTATTGTGGGTCGTCCAAATGTGGGTAAGTCGTCAATGACTAACGCCTTGCTTGAGAACGAACGTAATATCGTTACTCCGATTTCGGGTACTACGCGCGACTCTGTTATGACGCGCTACAATAAGTTTGGTCTTGATTTCTATCTTGTAGACACGGCAGGTGTGCGCAAGAAAGGCAAGGTCACAGAGGACTTGGAGTTCTTCTCTGTGATGCGTTCTATACGTGCCATCGAGAGTTCTGACGTTTGTGTTTTGATGCTTGATGCCACTCAAGGCGTCGAGGCTCAGGATATGAATATCATGAACCTTATTATCAAGAATAAGAAAGGTTGTGTTATCGTTATAAATAAATGGGACCTTGTTGAAAAAGACACCAACTCGATGAAGCTTATGACCGATGCCATCAAGTCTCGTATAGCTCCATTTAACGATGTACCTATAATATTTACTTCTGTTGTCAATAAGCAGCGTATCTATGATGTGTTGCAGACGGCCATCAGAGTGTATCAGTCTCGTTCGCGCAAGATTTCTACATCTAAACTTAATGAGTTCTTCTTGCCTATTATCGAGAACACTCCACATCCTATGAACAAGGGCAAGTACATCAAGATTAAATATGTTACTCAGCTAGCATCGCCAACGCCTGCCTTTGCGTTCTTTGCTAATTTGCCTCAGTATGTTAAGGAACCATATAGCCGTTTCCTAGAGAATAAAATGCGTGAGAATTGGGACTTCGAGGGCGTGCCTTTGCAGCTGTTCTTCCGCCAAAAATAATTGTAATGAGAGATATTTCAACCTCTATAAAAACCATCATTGCCTTTGTAGCCACTGTGTTGGCTATAAGCGCGGTTAATGCACAAGATGCGCAAAGAAATTTTGCTCCTGTGGCCAACCCTTTGGTCTATGGAGAGAATACCATGGCTCCACGTACCGAGTTTATTTCCTATGACACCCGCGAGGCTGCCGTAGCCAGAGACCTTGATGCGGCGAACCACTTCTTGCCTCTTAGTGGTAAGTGGAGGGTGAGATATGTCGATAGCTATACTGGTGTAAATGATGGTTTTGCTCGTCCAGAGTTTAATGTTTCGCGCTGGGATGAGCTTGATGTGCCTTCGAGTGTTGACCGCTATGAGAGCTTCTCTAGTTTGTCTTCGCAGCTGGTGGCTCCATCTCTGCCTACTAATATCCCCGTTGTGCAGTATCGTGCTGAGATTATGATTCCTATCTTGTGGTTGGATAGAGATGTTTATCTACATGTGGGTAGCGTCGGCTCGGCCTTTACTCTATATGTGGGTGGCGAGAAAGTCGGCTATGCTAATGACAACAAAACGCCTACCGAATTTAATATCTCGCCTTATCTTGACGAGGGTCCAAACACCATCTGTATAGAGGTTTATGGTTATTCTACGGGCAACTATCTGAGTGGTGACGACAGTCAGCCTTGCTCTCTGGGTGAGGTTTATGTTTACTCGCAACCTAAGATACATATAGCAGACTACTTTGTTGGCACAGAGCCAGACTCTCTGTGGCGCAATGCAGTGCTTAATATAGATGTCATCTTGAAGAATACTTATTCTCAGGACCAAACTATAAGCGTCGGTTATGATATTTATGGTCCCGATGGTAAGCTCAAGATGTATAACTTGAGAGAGATTACTGTTGAGGGCAACTCGACTGACACCCTCGACTTTGACGACAATATCCTCCATGTGATGTCTCAAACTCCGTGGAGTCCTAATAGCCCTACGCTCTATGAGGTGATGCTTTATATTCGTCTAGATAAGCGCATAATCGAGTACATACCTTTCCAGGTGGGTTTTGCTCAGAAGGAATTTATAGACGGACAGTTCTATCATAACCGTGAGGCAACGGAGCTTAAGATAGTCAGCTGCAATGCCGACGCTGACGCTAAGACTACCGAGGCTACACTACGCAAGATTAAGAGCTATGGCATGAATGCCGTATGTCCTGATTATCCTCAGCCGTTGTTCTTCTATGAGTTGTGTGACAAGGTGGGCTTGTTTGTTATAGACCAAGCTAATATCAACAGCTGGTATAAGATAGACGATAGAAATATGGGTGGTGCTGTTGTTAACAACCCTGATTGGTTGGGTGCTATTAGCTCTCGTGTTAGAGCTATGTACGAGCGCACCAAGAACTTTACCAGCGTTGTTGGTCGTTCTATGGGCGGTGTTAGCGGCAACGGATATAATATGTATAAGAGCTACTTAGAACTTAAATCTGTCGACTCGCTGTCTCGTATAGATGTTACTTACAGAGACTTGCAGGGTGAGTGGAACCGTGACTTCGAGCTTCCTATGATAATCTCTAAGGAGAGTCTCTTTGCTAATCCCGCACCTACAAAATCACGTCGATGAATATAGAGCTTGTTGCCATAGGTAAGACCGATTCTAAAGAGATTGCGGCTCTTATTGACGATTATACACGCCGCATAAACTTCTACAATAAGTTTTCTATTACGGTATTACCCGATGTCAAGCGAGGCAAGGGCTTCTCAGAGCAGGTTCAGAAACGCGCTGAGAGCGAGCTTTTCTTGCGCTATTTCCAGCCTTCGGACTATGTTGTGTTGCTTGATGAACGCGGCAGTGAGTATAGCTCTATGGAGTTTTCGTCGTGGCTTCAAAAGCGCATGAATAGTGGCCTGAAGCGTCTGTGCTTTGTTATTGGGGGTCCCTATGGTTTTTCGCCCGAGGTCTATGAGCGTGCCAACTCTAAGATTTCGCTTTCTAGGATGACCTTCTCGCATCAGATGATACGCGCTTTGTTCGCCGAGCAGCTTTACCGTGGCTATACTATCATCGCTGGCGAACCTTATCATCACGAGTAAAAAGTGCTTTGGGGGTTTGCAATCTCAAAATTTAAGCCTATCTTTATGCAAACTAAATTTGTGTAATTATGAGGATAATACCGACATCAGAATTAATAGTCAATCAAGACGGAACAATCTTCCATCTTCATCTACTTCCAGAAAATATATCTGACAAAATAATACTTGTGGGCGATCCTGCACGTGTCGAGATGGTTGCCTCACGCTTCGATAGCATAGAATTCAAGGGTGGCAATCGTGAGTTTGTTACCATTACAGGCTCTTACAAATCTCAGCGTATTACCGTAATCTCTACGGGTATAGGAACCGACAATGTAGACATCGTTATAAACGAGTTGGACGCCTTGGTGAATGTAGACCTTGGTACGCGTACCGAGAAGTCAGAGCATAAATCTTTGACCCTTGTGCGCCTTGGCACCACGGGAGGTTTGCAGCCCGAGCTTAGCATAGGCTCTTATGTTCTTGCGCGCACTTCGGTGGGCTTCGATGGCCTGCTTAACTTCTATGCAAACCGAGATAAGGTTTCTAATTTGGATATGGAAAAGGCATTTGTTGAGCACACGGGGTGGAATCCTCAGCTGGCATCGCCTTACTTTGTTGATAGCTCAAAAGAGCTGGCCGAATTGTTCGCTGACTTTACTGTCGAGGGCATAACTATTGCTGCTCCGGGTTTCTATGCTCCTCAGGGGCGTTATCTGCGCTTGTCACCTGCCGACCCACAGCTCAATGAGAAGATAGAGTCTTTTGAGTATCAGGGCCGCAAGATTACCAACTTTGAGATGGAAAGCTCTGCGCTGGCTGGTCTGTCCTTGCTTTTGGGTCATAAAGCTACTACTATATGTACGGTTATTGCACAGCGTGTAGCCAAAGATATGAATACAGATTATAAGCCTTTTGTTGAGAAGCTTGTCGATAAAGTGCTTGAGAAGTTGACTACCATATAAATCATATTGTTTTTTGCTTTTTTTTGCTGCTTGTTCTTTGTTCAAATAGCAGAAAATAATTACCTTTGAAAAATAAAACTAAAATATTTGCACTATGAAATTTGTCGTGTCTAGTTCAGCACTTTTGGCATTGCTCCAGAATACTGGCAAGGTTATTAATGCTAAAAATACATTACCTATCCTAGATTATTTTTTATTCGATTTAAAGGGTACCACACTTAATATCACCGCTTCAGATCTTGAGACCACTCTTGTAGGAAGCATAGAGGTCGATAGCGTAGAAACAGAAGGAGTAATAGCTGCACCAGTGCGCCGAATGCTTGACTCGCTGAAAGAATTTTCAGAGCAGCCACTAACAATAGAAGCTAATGAATCATCTTGGGAGATTGTTATTAGCTGGGCAACAGGAGAGCTTACTATCCCTGGTACATCTGGCCTAAGCTACCCTCAGCTACCAGCATTGGAAGAAGACAAGAGCGAGGTCATGGTGCCTGTGGACAACCTACTTACTGGTATCAATAAGACTATCTTCGCTACGGCTGACGATGAACTTCGTCCAGTGATGAATGGTGTTTTTGTTAGCATAGAGAATGGCACTGTCACTTATGTTGCCACAGATGCTCACAAACTTGTCAAATATACAAACTCTCTAGACTCTCAGCTTGCTGCCTCTTTCATACTTCCAAAGAAGCCTGCCAACCTATTGCGCTCGCTACTAGCCAAGGAGGACGGAGATATTAACGTTGTATTCGATGGTAATAATGTTCAGTTCAAGCTTGATACTTTGAACTACACGCTTGTTTGTCGCCTTATCGAGGGCAAGTATCCAAACTACAACGCTGTGATACCAACCAACAACCCTAATAAAGTGAGTGTCGATAGACTAGAGTTGCTTAATGGCATACGTCGCGTTGCGGTTTGCTCTAACCAAGCCACTCACCTAATCAAACTAAACATAGCAAATAATAGCATAAATATTGAGGCGCAGGATATAGATTTCTCTGTTTCGGCACACGAGCGTGTGGCGTGCAGCTATGACTCGACTCCAATATCAATAGGCTTTAAGTCTACTTTCTTGGTTGAGATTTTGGGCAATATGGATACCCCAGAGGTAACCATAGAACTTGCAGACTCTACACGCGCAGGAGTATTGAAACCTGTCAGTGACGATGAACAAGGCAGCTCTACGCTTATGTTGCTAATGCCAATGATGATTGCATAATGGAATTAAAATTAAAGCGTCCATTGATATTTATGGATCTTGAGACCACGGGTGTCGATGCATCCAAAGACCGTATCGTTGAAATCTCTCTTGTTAAGGTTCATGTCAATGGCGATAAAGAAATAAAAACTCGTAGGTTGAATCCTCAGATGCCTATCCCTGCCGAGGCGTCGGCTGTGCACGGCATCTATGATGCTGATGTGGCTGAGTGTCCATCATTCAGAGAGATAGCCAAGTCGTTGCGCACCTTTGTCGGTGGCTGTGACTTTGCGGGTTTCAACTCTAACCGCTTTGATGTGCCAGTTTTGGTTGAGGAATTTCTTCGAGCAGAGGTGGATATAGATCTTAGCAAAACCAAATTTATCGACGTTCAGAATATCTTCCACAAGAAAGAGCAGCGCACGTTAGTTGCGGCCTACAAGTTCTACTGTGACAAGGACCTTGAGGGTGCTCACTCTGCTGAGGCTGACACGCTGGCCACATGTGACGTTCTTATGGCTCAGCTTGATAGATACGAAGACTTGGAGAATGACGTTGAATTTTTAGCAGAATATAGCACGCGCAATAAAACGGCTGACTTTGCTGGTCGCATAATCTTTGATGAGAACGACCGCGAGGTATTCAGCTTTGGTAAGCATAAAGGACGTAGCGTTGAAGATGTCTTTGAGAAAGAGCCTAGCTACTATTCATGGATGATGAATGGCGACTTCCCTTTATATACAAAGAAGGTAATCAGCGAGATTAGATTGCGTGCATTAAAATAACACATATAGATGAAACGACTTACGCTATTAACTCTTTTGTTTGTACTTGCAGCCTTTACCACAAGGGTAGATGCACGTACCTACAAGACGTTTACACATATGGTTAACCCTGCCGAGGATGCCTACTCAATAGCCTTGCGCTATGGTGTGGATATACATGGTATTGTGGAAGATAATCCTAGTGTTGACATTTTTAAGCTTGAGGCTGGTTCTAAGCTTGTTATTCGCAAACTAAAGCGCAAGGAGAAACTTAGCAATGCCGAAATCTCACAGCAGTGGAATAGCATGCGCCTAGAGCAGCAGAAGAAGCTGGCTCAGCAGAGTCAGGTTTCTGGCGAGGACAAGGAGAAACCTCAGGACCCTAAGATAAAAATAATGGCTGACCCTTCGTATGGAGAGTTCAAGAGTTTGAATGCCTACCAGAAGCTGGAGGTGGTGCTGTTACTGCCACTGAAGAACGAAAAAGGGGAGACCGATAAGAACTTCGTAGACCTATACCGAGGTGCGTTGTTGGCCGTAAATTCATTGAAGACAGAGGCGCGTGGGGTTCGCCTAAGCGTTTATAATACAGGACGCTCTGCAGATATGGTTCAGCAGCTTATAGACTCTGGCGATTTATCTCAGGCCGACCTTATCATAGGCCCTGTGTTTGAGGAGCCTTTCAAAGTGGCCGCCGATTATGCAGCATCTTTGCGTGTGCCCATAGTGTCTCCTTTGGCATTCATAGAGGGCGTTAATAACCCTTATGTTTTTCAGGCTCCAGTAACTGGTTCAGACAGATATGCCGCACTTAAGCCTTTGTTGTCAGAGCAAAATAATGTGATAGTATTCTCTGGTGCTAGCGACGATGAGAGCCTTAGAGATAATTTGCAGCCTCTACTACCATCAAATGCTAAGATGGTTAAATATAGTAAGGAGCTAGAGGTCGAGGAGCTGGAGAATATGCTAACCGACAAAACAGAGAATGTATTTATTATATTGCCAAGCCGCGAGGTTGAGGTGGACGAGATACTAGCTCGTATCAGCTCTGTACAAAATAACCTTAAGGTTCGTAGCATCCTTAATGCTTCAATCTCTGTTGTTGGAGGTTCTAGGTGGTTGCGTTTCAGTAATATAGACCGTGCATTGTTCTTTAAGCTTAAGTTGCACTTAGCAACTTCTTACCATGCCGACAGGGGTAATAATCTGGTCAGAACCTTTGACGATAAGTATCTTAAGAGCTATGGCGTGCTGCCAACCCTTTATTCTTATAGGGGCTATGATGTGGCTAAGATGTTTATCTATGGTGTGGGCTATTATGGAGCTAGGTTTGCCGATAACATAAATAGGCTTGATGTAGATTTGCTTCAGACTCCTTATCATTTTGAGCGTGACGACAATTCTAACTATATTAATACCGAGTGGGTTGTGGTTAGCTATGGGGATGACTTTAGCGTGCGACTGCTCAACCATACACGAGAGGTGCAGCAAGAGATTTACGATTTTCAGAGGGCCGTACTGCCTAGTTCTGATGTTGCTCCAGCTGTTGAGTAGCTGTTTGTGGCAGGTGTTTAGGCTCTGCTTTTTTCCTAATTTTTGAAAGAAATTCACAGTAAATAATTTGTTATGGGTAACAATATTCCTGAGAAAACCATAGAGCGACTTAGTGAGTATCGTCGCACTCTATTGTCTTGCGACGAGCAGGGCATAACACATATCTTCTCACATGTGCTGGCTGGCATGCATGGTATTACGGCAGTGCAGGTGCGCCGCGATTTGATGCTTATAGGTTTCTCGTCTGATACCAAAAAGGGCTATGATGTCCCTGTTCTAATCTCGTTTATTAGTAGTATATTAGATGCTCAGAGCGTGGTCAATGTCTGCGTTATGGGTATGGGTAACTTGGGTCAGGCCTTGACCAAATACTTCAATGGCCGTAGCTCTAACCTACGTATTGTGGCGTCTTTTGACGTTGACCCAGAGAAGGTAGGGCAGAATATAGACGATGTTCCTTGTTATGATATCAAGGATGTTGAAGAGGTTGTCGAGGATAACGATATCAAGATAGCCATCCTCTCGTCTACCTCTCGTGGAGCACAGGATTTGGTGTTACCTATAATTAATGCAGGTATCAAGGGCGTGCTTAACTTCACTTCAAAGCCGCTTAACTTCCCTCGTGGCATCTTTGTCGAGAACTATGATATAACTACCATACTTGAGAAAGTGGCCTACTTTGTTAAGGAGGGCGAGGAAAATAACTAGAATTTATGGAGGTTGTTTTTGGCTTTTCTCTATTGGGCGGTATCGACTCAAGTGTTGTTTCTGTTGGCTCCTTTGATGGGGTTCATGCAGGGCATCGCGCTATTATGAGTCGTATGAATACCTTGCGCGATGGACTTAAAGCCAAGAGCGGCAAGCAAACCAAGAGCGTGGTGGTTACCTTCGCGCCTCATCCCCGACATTTTATTGGAGGCGAGGATAGCTTCAAGTTGCTAAATACTCTAGAGGAAAAGATACGCCTTGTCGAGAGTTGTGGCATAGACGTTATGGTTGTGGCGACTTTTGATAAGGCCTTTATGAATACAACCTCAGCTCAATTCTTCGATATTCTGGTAGATAAACTCTCGATGAAGATTCTTATGGCAGGCTATAACCATAGGCTTGGGTGCGATGGAGCAGGGGGGTTAGAGTCTCTTTCGTTGCTGGCTCATGGCCACGGAGTTGGTGTTGAGGTGCTGCCCGAACTTTTTGTTGGGGGTCTAAAGGTCAGCTCAACCGTTGTGCGCAACACTATTCTTGATGGTGACATGAAACTTGCAGGCGAGCTGCTTTGCCGCAATTATTCTGCTGTTGTGGATTATATAGACTCTAAACTTGTTGTTCCCTCACAAAAACTGCTTCCGCCGCCTAATCGTTACGCTGTTAGAGTTAGCTCTATGTGTGGTAATGTGTTGGTTGATAGAGCCTTTATTGCTGTCTGTGAGAGGGGAAGTATTGAGTTTGACCTGTGCGATAATCATGAATGTCTGAGTGCTCAGGATAAAATAATAGTAGAGTTTGTGTAAAAAATTGTAACGATTACTTCGTGTTTTGATAGATATTTATTACTTTTGCCAAAACCGTTCGTTATGTCTTTTATAGAAGAAAAAGTTAAGGTCGAGGGATTGACGTTTGATGACGTACTTTTGGTCCCTGCGTACTCTGAAACACTTCCACGTGAAGTAAATTTTTCGTCTCGTTTTTCTAGAAACGTGACTATCAACACCCCTATCGTATCTGCCGCTATGGATACTGTTACCGAGGCTGAGATGGCTATTGCCATTGCTCGCGAGGGTGGTATAGGTGTTATTCATAAGAACATGAGCATTGCAGCTCAGGCCAATCTGGTTCGCAAAGTTAAGCGTGCAGAGAACGGCATGATCTATGACCCTATCACCATAGATAAAAACAGCACCGTTGGAGATGCTCTTAACCTTATGAAAGAGAATCATATAGGTGGTATTCCTGTTGTTACAGACGATTGTACTCTTATAGGTATTGTCACTAACCGTGACCTTCGTTTCCAGAAGGACATGGGTCGTCTTATCGACGATGTGATGACTAAAGAAAACCTAATCACAACCTTCAATCCAGATCTTCAAACAGCCTCAGATATTCTTTTGCAGAATAAAATCGAGAAGTTGCCAGTGGTAGATCATGATGGTCACTTGGTTGGTCTTTTGACCTATAAAGATATCACTAAAGTTCAGGCTAACCCTAATGCCTCTAAAGACGACAAGGGTCGCTTGAGAGTTGCTGCTGGCGTTGGTGTTACTGGTGATACTATGGATCGTATCGCAGCCTTGTATGAGGTTCAGGTTGACGCTATCGTTGTTGACACAGCGCATGGTCACTCTAAGGGTGTTATCGAGCTATTGAAAAAAATCAAAGCTGCATATCCAGATTTGGATGTTGTTGTCGGAAATATCTGTACTGGCGATGCTGCCAAGATGCTTGTTGAGGCAGGTGCTGACGGTATCAAAGTAGGTATTGGCCCAGGTTCTATATGTACAACACGTGTTATTGCAGGTGTGGGATTCCCTCAGCTGTCAGCTATCTTCGAGGTGGCAAAGGCTGTTGAAGGTACTGGTGTTCCAGTTATCGGCGATGGTGGTCTTCGTTATAGTGGTGACATTGTTAAGGCTCTTGCCGATGGTGCAGACTCTGTTATGGCAGGTTCGTTGTTTGCTGGTGTTGAGGAGTCTCCTGGTGAAACCATAATCTATAATGGCCGTAAGTTCAAGTCATACCGTGGTATGGGTTCGTTGGACGCTATGCAGAATGGCTCTAAAGACCGTTATTTCCAAGATGTTGAGGACGACATCAAGAAACTTGTACCAGAGGGTATCGTAGCTCGTGTTCCTTATAAAGGTGCATTGAAGGAGGTTGTTTATCAGATGGTTGGTGGTCTTCGCGCAGGTATGGGATACTGTGGTGCTAAGGACCTTGCAGCCTTGAAACAAGCCAAGTTTGTACGTATCACCAACTCAGGTATGCTAGAGAGCCATCCACACGATGTAGCTATTACACGTGAGGCTCCAAACTATTCTCGTGGCGAGTAGTTAGCTTAGCTCAATATAAAAAAAAGGTCTGATTAAATTATTAATCAGACCTTTTTTGGTTTATTTATCCAGAAGATTTTCTTCTATGAGTTCAATAAGCTTCTTCTTAGTCATATAGCCTATGGAGCTGGTTAGGTCTCCGTTGAGGGCTACATAGACTAGCGTAGGCATGCTTTTAATGTCGAATACCTTTACCAAATCAGGCTCATTGTCCACATTGACCTTATAGAACTTAACCTTGCCCTTGTATTCTTGGCTCAGCTCGTCAAGTATGGGGCTTAGCTTTTTGCATGGAGGGCACCACGAGGCGTAGAAGTCTATCACCACGGGCTGGTCTCCAAGAAATCGCCAGTCCTTATCCCTAAAGTCAATAATTTGCTCTATGAACTGCTCTGTGTTAACCTCCGTAGGCAGGTTTTCTGTGCTTACCTGCTTGTCTGTTTTTGTTTGGCCACACGATGTAATAACCAGAGAGGTTAGTACAAAGGCTAGAAATATTTTTCTCATAGTCATTGTAATTTAATATTTGTACTTGTTGATTTGTCCTCTGAGGTTAAAGCAATGTGTTATTTGCAGATAGCAAGCACCTCTGCTATCTTTGTGTAGTCCATAGAACTGTTCTCACCAAGTTTGGTGCCACGTTCTTTGAAACGTTCAACGATTTGTGCGCAAATCTCGTCTGTGCAACCCACCTCGCTAAGCTTGCTCTTAAGACCTAGAGAGTTGAAGTAGTTGCGAGTACACTCGATTGCTTTGTCAATACGCTCTTGCTCAGAGCCTTCTTTGATACCCCATACGCGCTCTGCGTATTGAAGAATCTTGCATTTCTTTTCGTCAGACATAACTTTCATAACAGCAGGTAGGATGATGGCTAGAGTCTGGCCGTGTGTTGTTCCAGTAAGTGCTGTCACCTCGTGACCTATCATGTGTGTAGCCCAGTCTTGAGGTACGCCCATGCCGATAAAGTAGTTCAAGGCCATTGTAGCACATAGCATATAGTCTGCCATGGTGTCATAGTTTGTAGGCTCTGCAATAACTTTTGGAGATACCTCTACAACGCTAGAAAGGATGCCTTCTGCCCAGCGGTCCATAAGTCTTGACACGCCACATTTTGTTAGGTATTGCTCCATTACGTGTACAAAGGTGTCGGCAAGTCCACATGCTCTTTGATACTCAGGTAGAGAGAAGGTAGCCTCAGGGTCTAGGATAGAGAACTGAGGGAAGGTGCTATAAAAAGCGAACTTCTCGTCTGTTGCTTTGTTTGATATAACTGCGCCAGAGTTCATCTCCGAACCCGTAGCTGGAAGAGTGATTACCGATGCGTAAGGCACGCACTCTGTTATAAGGCTGCTATTTAGAACGATGTCCCATGGATCGTTTTCGTTAGGTATGGCAGCGGTAATAAGCTTAGTTGCATCAACAACAGAGCCACCACCTACGGCAACGATAAAGTCGATTTTGTTCTCACGTGCAAGAGCCACTGCCTCGCGCACAGACTCAACGGTAGGGTTAGGTTCTATACCCCAGAACTCTACTACCTCGTGGTTTTTTAGAGCTGCGATAACTTGGTCGTAAACGCCATTTTTGCGTATGCTACCTCCGCCCATGGTGAGCATGATTTTTTTGTCGGTAGGGATTTGTGTTGCTAGCTTAGCGATGTTTCCTTTGCCAAAGATAAGCTTTGTAGGATTCTGAAATGTAAAATTCATAGTTGTTATTATTTGATGTTAGTTATTTGCAAATAAAAAGCCAAAGGTGGTCTTTTGTCTTTGGTGTTCAAAATTAGTTAAATACTATATTAAAACCTACAACCCCGATAGTTTCTTTATTTCATTAAGTTTGTTCAGAGCCTCTAGTGGGGTGAGGTTGTTTACGTCTATCTGTTTTATGCTGTCGCGTATGGACGATAGCACAGGGTCGTCGAGCTGGAATATAGATAGTTGCATATTTTGCGCGCTGTTGTCTTTTGATGTGGCAGGAGTGGCAGGAGCAGCGGGTGTGACAGCCGTTTGTGCTATGCTGTCTTTGCTTCGCAACGATGATTCCAAATTGTGCAATACCTCGAAGGCTCGTGAGACCACTTGCTTGGGCATGCCGGCAAGCTGAGCCACGTGTATACCAAAGGAGTGTTCGGTGCCTCCACGCACCAACTTGCGCATAAATATTATGCGGTTGTCGATTTCCTTGACCGAGACATTGTAGTTCTTGATACGTTCGAAGAGGTTCTCCATCTGGTTTAGCTCATGGTAGTGGGTGGCAAATAGAGTCTTGGCGCCACCGTTCTTTGCCGAGTGCAGATACTCCACCATAGACCATGCTATGGATATGCCGTCATAGGTGCTTGTGCCGCGACCTATCTCGTCCAATAGCACAAGGCTTCGCGGAGTTATGTTGTTGAGTATGGTTGCCGATTCAAGCATCTCGACCATAAATGTTGACTCGCCCTGCGAGATGTTGTCCGAAGCTCCTACGCGTGTAAATATCTTGTCTACAATGCCCACGGTGGCTTGTGAGGCAGGCACAAAGCTGCCTATCTGAGTCATAAGCACTATGAGTGCCGTCTGGCGAATCAGAGCCGATTTACCAGCCATGTTAGGGCCAGTAATCATTATTATCTGCTGGTCAGAGTCGTTGAGTAATAAATCGTTAGGTATGTATGTCTCGCCCACGGGTAGCATGGTTTCTATCACGGGGTGACGTCCCTGCTTTATGTCGAGGGTGTAGCTGTCGCTAACGTGTGCGCGTGTGTAAGCTCGTTCTATGGCTACGGTTGCAAAGGTATTCAGACAGTCTATGTTAGCCAGCGCGGCAGCTGTCTTTTGTATTGCTATTATCGAATCGGATATAAACCCTAGCAGCGACATATATATGTTGTATTCCAAGGCTAGAATGCGCTCCTGAGCACCCAGTATCTTGTGTTCATATTCTTTAAGCTCCTCGGTTATATAGCGTTCTGCATTGGTCAGTGTTTGCTTGCGTATCCAGTTTTCTGGCACCTTGTCTTTGTGGGTGTTGGTCACCTCTATATAATATCCAAAGACATTGTTAAATCCTATCTTCAGAGAGCTTATGCCTGTGGCCATACTCTCACGTTGTTGTATAGAGCTAAGAACCTCCTTGCCATGCTGTGCAATGTTGCGAAGGTCGTCTAGTTCAATGTTTACGCCATCTGCAATCACGCCACCCTTGACAATCTGGTTGGTAGGGTCGGGATAGATTTCTTGTTCTATCTTGGTGCACACATGCTCGCAGTGGTCTATGTTCTTGGATATATTTTTTAGTATCTCTGAGTCAGAACCCTCAAGGCTCGTTTTTATCTTTAGCGCGGCACGAAGCGAGTTTTTCAGCTGTACCAGTTCGCGAGGCAATACCTTGGCCACGCTCACGCGAGATATAATACGTTCAATGTCGCCCACTTGAGCCATATACTCCTCTATGGTGGCGCGTGTGTCATTGTCGTTGTATAGGGCTTCTACCACATCGGCACGAGCATCTATGGCCTTTTTGTCTTTCAGGGGCATGGTTATACGTCGGCGTAGCAGGCGCGAGCCCATGGCGCACGAGCACTTATCCAGTACGCTTACCAGAGACCCTGCCTTGTTGCCACTAGACGAACCCAGAAGCTCCAAATTGCGCATGGTGAAACGGTCTATCCATACGTACTTGTCCATGTCTATGCGCGAGATGGATGTTATATGTGCTGTGAGTTTGTGTTCTGTGAAATCAAGATACTGAAGCACTGCTCCTGCGGCTGCTATGCCCAGAGGCATGTCCTCTATGCCAAAGCCCTTTAGCGACTGAGCATTAAACTGATTAAGCAGCTTGTCTCTGCCCGTGTTTGGCGAAAACAACCACTCGTCAAGGCGGTATGAATAGTAACGCTCGGCAAAGATGGCTCTGAAATCTCCCTCGCGGCTTTTCTGATAAACAACTTCCTTGGGTGCAAAGCTAGTTACAAGCTTCTCGATATAGTCTCTAGAACCTTCGCCCACACGGTACTCGCCTGTGGAAATATCCAGAAAGGCCACTCCTGCACTATCCTTGTCGCTTAGGCATACCGCTGCAAGATAGCAGTTCTCGCGATTCTCAAGTATGTTGTCGTTGTATGTTACACCGGGGGTTACAAGCTCTGTTATGCCTCGTTTTACTATGCCCTTCACGCTTTTTGGATCCTCCAGCTGGTCGCACACAGCAACGCGCTCGCCTGCGCGCACAAGCTTAGGTAGGTAGGTGTCCATAGAGTGGTGGGGGAAGCCTGCAAGTTCAAAGCCTGCACGACGA
>JAWXTS010000039.1:0-15156 GCA_044433305.1 Rikenellaceae bacterium
TACCATTATCTATATAGTCGCCCTTGTGGTCTATATAGCACAAGCCAGTTATAGTCTCTAGTGGCTCGTGGTTCAGGTATTTATGAAATTCTATCTCGCCCTCGCCACGGAACACATGGTTTATGAAGTTGTTACGTTTTAAGAACTCGTGGTTGTTGCCGTTGAACTCTGGACCTCCAAGCACTATCACAACCTCGGGTAGTAGTGCCTTGATTCTCTGGCAGATGTTGATGACAATGTCGTGATTAAACAGCCATAGTGTAGCGGCCACAATGCTAGGTCGACTAGCATATAGCTCTTTGGTAATTAGAAATATATCGCTGTTTATGGTGCCGCTAACCTTCTTCCATGTGTACTTATCGTCCCTTCTGCACGCATGTATTGCAGGCAAGGCAAGAGACGAATGAGAGTAAGAAGCGTTGATGTCTAACCAAACTAGATTTTTGTCCTTTGTCATAACTATATTTAAACTACTACAAAAGTAATATAAATATATATTATGTGTCTACATTGAATAATTTTTCTCTAAATACCTAGAAGATGATGTAAGCCACAAATTAGAATTATTAACAATTTTGTGCTTAAGTACTTGTTTGTGCTGTGTTTTTATATGTCATTTTGCTTATCTGATTTCAGATTTATAGTGTACTATTTTTGTTATGAATGTTTACAAAGTATTTACATTGCCTAGGTACATATCCGTATAACTTTGTTTCTTGTAGATGCACCTTTGGCTGATATGATAAGAGGACGTTTGCTATTTTGAGATATAAATTTATTAAGCCCTGAAAATAAAGTAAGTTATGGAGAAATTAATTGAAAGTAGAGAAACAGTAAACAAATGGATGGAGCGATTCGGAGTTCGATTCGGAGTATATAAGAACGGCGTCTTTAATGAGCAGATATTTCCGTTTGATTCTATTCCACGTGTAATATCTAGCAGCGACTGGGAGATGCTTAATGCTGGCCTTATTCAGCGTGTCGATGCGTTGAATATGTTTCTTTATGACATATACCATGATAAAAATATCATCAAAGATGGTATTATTCCCGAGGAGTTTATCTACTCTTCTAAGGACTATCTTCCCGAGTGTGAGGGTATAACACCATCAAAAAAAATATATTCTCATATCTCAGGTATAGACTTGGTGCAGGGTAAGGATGGTAGCTGGTTTGTGCTTGAGGATAATCTGCGCATACCTTCTGGTGCCTCATATCCTATGATTGCACGCACCATAACACGTAAGGTGTCGCCAGAGACTTTCCAGAGCAATGCCATTGCCGACAATAGAAACTACTCGGTATTGTTGAAAGAGATGATGGACTATGTTAATGATTCGCGCGGACTAAACGTGATACTTACCCCGGGACGCTATAACTCGGCTTTCTTCGAGCATTCTTATTTTGCTGAGAAGGTTGGAGCAGTACTTGCCTTCCCTGGTGATTTGGTTGTCGAGAATGATATGCTTTATTACTATGGTCTTTATAACAAGAAACAAAGGGTGGGCGCGATATATCGCCGTATCTCAGATGATTATCTTGACCCTATGTGCTTCGAGGCTTCGTCTATGCTAGGTGTGCCAAATATCATGCAGGCTTATGCTAAGGGTAATGTTGCTATTATCAACGGTCTTGGTAATGGTGTTGCCGATGATAAGGGAACTTATTATTTTGTTCCTAAGATGGTTGAATATTATCTTAATGAAAAACCAATTCTTCAGAACGCTCCGACATACTTACCTTATTATAAGGAAGATTATGATTATATACTTGCCAATATCGAGAAACTAGTTATTAAGGATGTTAGCGAGGCAGGCGGCTATGGTGTTGTCTTTGGCAAGGACCTTTCGCCAGAGAAGCTCGCCGAGCTTAAGAATCTTATTGTCGAGAAGCCTCGTAGGTGGATTGCTCAGGAGGTTATAGACTTTAAGGACCTTGAGATTCTGGATGGCGATGGCACCGAGGTGGTAGAGCGCAAGGCCGACCTTAGAGCCTTTGTAGTTTCGGGAGAGACAACCAAAGTGTGGCGTAGTGGTCTTACTCGCTTCTCACGTGAGGAGGGTTCTTTTGTGGTCAATTCATCTCAGGGTGGCGGATTCAAGGACACTTGGATTATGACAGAATAGTTTCGATAATAGAAAAAATAAAAAAACATAAGTTATGGTTTGCAAAATTATTACTGCCGACAAGGCAAATAGATTATATTGGTTGGGCCGCTATGTAGAGCGTGTGTACATTAGCTTGCACCTGTTGCGCCGCTACTATGACAAAGTGCTAGATGGCGATAGCTTGGCCCTTTCAGAGTACTATCACTGCCTGAGCCTTTCGGGTGCCGAGAACGACGGCTTCGACTTGTCTCAGCTCTATGACAGAGATAATCTATACTCTATTGCTTCGAGCCTGAGTTGTGCCAACGATAACGGCATAGTCCTTAGACAAGATATTACCAGCGAGAGCTTGTCATACTTGCAGATGTCAGCCTCGATTCTTGGTGAGTGCTCTTCTCGCGGAGAGAAGAACATCACACTCTTGCAGCCTGTTACCGACTATATGCTAGCGTTCTTTGGTTCTATAGACGAGCGTGTATTTGACGATAGAATCAGGAACATACTAAAAATAGGAAAGCTGATAGAGAACCTTGACCTACATATACGTTTCAATTATCAGTATTACCGTATAGAGGAGGTCTTTATGTCGCTGAAACAGTATTGTGTTCGCGAGTCTGCTATTATCGACTCTGTTTCTATTTCTCGCCTAGAGGAGCTTATTAATGAGGATAGCTACAACAATCAGCAGGCAGGATATAAAGATAATGTACTAGGGTATCTTAACTTCTTAATTAAAGTGTAGAATGAGAAGATATAGATTTAGTTATCAGACTATTGTTAGATATGACAGACTAGTTTCTAACCATGATTTTATGTTGCGATGTATGCCGCTAGACTACAAGCAGCAGCGACTTGTCGACGAACATATACACTTGTTGGGTGGGGCCGAGTACCAGCGTTCTGAGGATAACTTTGGCAACACGATAGTCTATGGCTCGATGAAGCAAAAGCACGATATCTTTGTGGTTGCCGTGTGCGGTGTTGTCGACTGTTTGGAATATAAGGTTGAGGAAGAGAAGCCATCTCGTGTTTTTCTTTCTTCGACACCTAAGACCATGTGTACTTCGTATATGGCTTGCTGGGCTAATGAGGTGCCGTCTGAGGGTAGTTCGCTTGAGCAGGCTCTGGCATTGTCTTCTTATATAAGTAGTTATATGAGTTATGCTCCCAGTGTCACAAATACAGAGACTACTGCGAGTGAGAGCTTTGAACTCAGACAAGGCGTATGTCAGGACTATTCTCATCTTCTTATATCACTGTGTCGCGAGCGAGGAATCTTGGCTCGTTATGTTGCAGGCTTTATGGCAGGCACAGGGGAGACTCATGCTTGGGTTGAGGTGCATTGCGAGGGCGCATGGTATGGCATAGATCCGACGCATAACACTCTTATCGAGTATGGATATGTCAAGGTTTCGCATGGCCGCGATGCTGCCGACTGCTCGGTGGTGAGGGGTATGCACCGTGGGCGTTCTGCTCAATCTACTCAAGTAAGGGTCATAGTGGAGCAATTAGATGCCCGTTATGATTATAGGGAGTTTCAAAGTATGTAAAATTTATTAATTTTGTATCATAAATAAAACAGTTATAGAATAATGATAAAAGAAGTTGTATCAGTAGCATTACCTCTAGATGAACGTTTTATGGTACAAAAGAACGTTATATCTTCTGGAAGTTCATCCAAGAGGGTGTGTGTAGTTACTGGAACGCATGGTGATGAGCTTGAAGGCCAGTATGTGTGTTTCAAGCTTGCCAATATGCTTAAAGCGAATTTGGATAAGCTCGATGGCACCGTAGAAATCTACCCTGCGCTCAACCCACTTGGTATAGATACCATCTCGCGCGGTATCCCAGGTTTTGATTTGGATATGAATCGTATCTTCCCTGGTAGCACAGATGGTGCTATGGCAGAGAATGCAGCCTACCACATACTCGAAGATTTGAAGGGTGCCGATATGGTTATAGACATACACTCTAGTAATATCTTCTTGAGGGAGATGCCTCAGGTGCGTATCAACATCTCTGACTTTGAGACATTGGTGCCTAAGGCTGAGCTTCTGGGGGTCGACTTTATATGGGTGCACGAGTCGGCTACGGTTCTAGAAGCCACCTTGGCTCATTCGCTGAACTCTACGGGTACTCCCTGCCTTGTTGTTGAGATGGGCGTAGGAATGAGGATAAACCACAGTATGGGCAACAACCTGTACGAGGGAATTTTGAACTTGCTTGCCAATATGGGCGTATGGAAGGGCGAAGTAGATAAGTCTGCTCTTGCCGAGTCTATTTTGTCTGTGGGCGATAAAGTGTCATTCTTGAATGCCGAAACCTCAGGTGTGTTTCTTACAGAGCACAAGACCTCGGCTGTGGTCGATAAGGGGGAGGAGATAGGCACTATTGTAGACCCTTTGTCGGGAGATGTGCTAACACGCGTCATCTCGCCAGTGCATGGTTATATGTTTACCCTACGCGCTTATCCTATTGTTTATGAAGGCTCATTGTTGGCCCGCATCCATGAACTCTAACCTTAAAGAAAAGAATGAAAAAAGAGATACTATATAAGATGTCCTCACCATATAGGGACGATTTTAGAATCGAGGGCTATCGCTTTGGCGAGGGCGAGAAGGCTCTGGCTGTGGTTGGCTCTATACGTGGAGACGAGATTGAACAACAATATACATGTGCCTCTCTGGTCAAGGCTCTCAAAGAGCTAGAGCAGGGCGGGTCCTTGGTACCAGGTTACGAGATTTTGGTTATCCCATCAGTAAACCCTTCGTCTATGAATATAGGCAAGAGGTTTTGGTCTATGGATAATACAGATGTCAATCGTATGTTCCCAGGTTATGATAAGGGTGAGACTACACAGCGTATTGCCTCGGCACTTTTCGAGAGTGTCAAGGACTATAACTACGGCATACAGCTAGCTAGCTACTATATACCAGGTGAGTTTATCCCCCATGTGCGTATGCTTAAGACGGGCTATGAGCCTGAAAATGAGGCCTCTTACTTCGGCTTGCCTTATGTCTATGTCAAGGATGTAACTCCTTACGATACAGCTCTTTTGAACTACAACTGGCAGATTTGGCGCACCAAGGCTTTTTCTGTTTATACGGGACAGACCGATAAGATTGTTGAAGATAGTGTTTCTATGGCCATAGAGTCTTTGTTGCGTTTTATGGTTCACTTGGGTGTTCTAACAACCTCTGTGCGCCCAGGTTACCTGTCGCAGGTTATTGTCAATGCTGATTTGGTGAGTGTTAAAACCAAATGTTCGGGATTGCTACGTAAGAAAAAACGCGCCAATGAGAGCGTTAGGCGTGGAGAACTGTTGGCCGAGGTCATAGATCCTTATGATGCTTCGGTGCGCGAGGAGATAGTTTCTCCCGTAAATGGCGTTATATTCTTTAATCAGCAGAAGCCTCTTGTTATCGAAGGTGCTCGCGTGTTTCAGATAGTTGAAGAAAGCATGGTGTAAGCTCTGTTGAGCTGCCACCTGAAAAATAAAAGAGCGTATTTCCATAATGGAGATACGCTCTTTTTATGAGTTGTTGTGAGTCTACTCCATCATGTTGATTAGAATCCGATACCTAAACGAACTGAGAAGTTTCTAGTTTTAGGATTGTCGTCTCCTCCATTTTCATTAATTCCTATGAAGCCATTTTGGAAATTAAAATCTAGATTATACTTATTGTTAAACCAAACGCCAAGACCAACAGTCATACCTGCGTCATATGCTTTGTAGCTTTCCAGTTCGCCTAAACTGTAATATTCTAGAGTGTTTCCTTTTTCGTTACTATTGTCATCATCCTTAATGCAGTAGCTTCCAGCGTAATCGTATGAAGCATAACCTCCAACATGAATGTCAATTTTTAAATTGTTTGCAATTTCGTGTTTAAAGCCAAGATTTAATGGTGTCACCTGTACATTATGTGCCCATAGATCGTCTCTCAAAGACATGGCATCACCATCATAATATCCATCATAACTCATAATATATCCACGACTTCCTAGTCCTGCCTCCATGCCCCAGTATAAACCAGACTGAGAAAATTCTTTATGGAATCCATAGGCAACATTATAACCGATTTTCAGAGATGTTTCAGCTCCGTCTATATCATTATATTCCGAAAATGTACTTGCGTTAACACCTGCACGGATATAGGATATTGAATTAGAGTTGTTGTCCTTTGTTAGTAATGTAGTTTGAGCTTGCACATATAATGAACATACTGCCATAAGTGCAATTAGTAATAATTTTTTCATGTTTTTTTAAGTTTGATTAAAAGTTATGTTTCCTTATGTATGCGCACAAAAAACGTGGACTATACTTTTATTTGTGTTTTGAGGTCTTAGGATACCGTGCAATCAAATAATGAGTAAAGCCCACGAAAGAAACGTGGGCGTCTACACTTTACTCTTGATTGCGTGTGAAATTTCCTAAGTTTCAAAACACAAGATATAAAGCAAACGCTTTTTATGTGATTTAGCATTACGTTTGTAGCATCATGCTACAAACATTGCTAATGTAAGTTTTCAATAGTTTTTTTCTTTTATTTAACCATAGGCATAAGTTTTTTGATTTTTATATTATTACAAATATAAATATATAATCTTGAAATAACAAACTCTATTTCAGGACGTGACAACAACCTAAAAAATAAAAGAGCGTATTTCCATAATGGAGATACGCTCTTTTTATGAGTTGTTGTTGTGAGTCTACCAAGCAAATAGTGGACGAGAATCCATAAGTTTGTTAACCTCGGCTCTGACAGCTGCTATATTAGCCTCGTTCTCAAAGTCTGAAAGCACGCGGTCGATAAGCTCAACGATAAGATCCATTTGATCCTCCTTGATACCACGAGTGGTGATAGCTGGAGTACCCACGCGGATTCCAGATGTTTGGAAAGGTGAGCGAGAATCGAAAGGCACCATATTTTTGTTTGTAGTAATGTCGGCAGCAACAAGCACTTGCTCTGCTTTCTTACCAGTAAGCTCTGGGAATTTGGTTCTCAAATCGATAAGAAGAAGGTGGTTGTCGGTTTTGCCAGACACGATTTTGTAACCTCTTTTCTCGAATGCTACGGCCATGGCGTCAGCATTTTTGCGAACCTGCATTTGGTACTCTTTGTATGAAGGCTCTAGTGCCTCACCAAAAGCCACTGCCTTGGCAGCTATAACGTGCTCAAGTGGGCCGCCCTGTATTCCTGGGAATACGGCAGAGTTAATCATTGCAGACATTTTCTTGATTTCGCCTTTTGGAGTTTTCACGCCCCAAGGGTTCTCAAAGTCTTTACCTATTATAATAACACCTCCACGTGGTCCGCGAAGAGTTTTGTGAGTTGTTGAAGTTACGATGTGTGCGTGCTCAACAGGGTTGTTTAGTAGACCTGCTGCAACAAGACCTGCTGTGTGAGCCATATCTATCATAAGTATAGCACCTACTTTGTCTGCTATCTCGCGCATTCTTTTGTAGTCCCACTCGCGGCTGTATGCTGAAGCTCCACCGATGATAAGCTTAGGCTTGTTCTCAACGGCGATTTTCTCCATCTCGTTATAATCAATAGTGCTGCTTTCCTCAGATAGTTTGTAAGCCACGGCGTTGTAGTTCATACCTGACACGTTCACTGGAGAGCCGTGAGTAAGGTGACCACCATGAGAAAGATCAAGACCCATGAAAGTGTCGCCTGGTTTAAGCACCGCTGTAAATACGGCCATGTTAGCTTGTGCACCTGAGTGAGGTTGAACGTTTGCAAACTCGGCACCGTAGATTTTGCAAAGGCGGTCAATAGCCAGTTGCTCAATTTTGTCTACTACTTGGCAGCCGCCATAGTATCTAGCACCAGGGTAGCCCTCGGCGTATTTATTGGTAAGTACAGAACCCATAGCTTGCATAACTTGCTCGCTGACAAAGTTTTCCGAAGCAATAAGCTCAATGCCATGAAGCTGGCGTTGTTTCTCCTGCTCGATAAGTTCAAAAATCTGAGTATCGTTTGTCATAGTGATATTGTAAATTAAAATTTAACAAAATTCAAAGCCCAAAGGTAATAAAAATATGCCAACTAAGTATCCATAATTTTGTTAATTGAGAAAAAAGAGATACATTTACTTTGTTATCTGAGTGTTTATGTTATATATTTGCACCAGATTTGTATTTGCGTAATAGAATTTAACTAAATATTTTAACAATGAAGTTACTAGAAGGAAAAGTAGCGGTCATCACTGGTGCCGCTCGTGGAATCGGTAAAGCCATAGCAATGAAATATGCTAGCCAGGGTGCAACTGTCGTATTTACCGATGTTAGAGAAGATGAGAATTTTATCAATACAGAGAAGGAATTGCAAGCCCTAGGTGTACCAGCTAAAGGTATTGTCTCTAATGCAGCTGATTTCAACGATGCTATCGCTACTGTTGATCAGGTTGTTGCAGAGTTTGGACGTATAGATATATTGGTTAACAATGCAGGTATCACACGCGACTCACTACTTATGCGTATGACAGAGGAGCAATGGGACCTAGTTATAAATATCAACCTTAAGAGTGCGTTTAACCTTACTAAAGCTGCTCAGAAGTATATGCTAAAACAACGTAGCGGTTCTATCATCAACATGAGCTCTGTTGTAGGTCGTTCGGGTAATGCTGGTCAGTCTAACTACTCGGCGTCTAAGGCTGGTCTTATCGGTTTCACTAAGAGTATCGCTCAAGAGCTAGGTTCTCGTAATATCCGTTGCAACGCTATTGCTCCTGGATTTATCGTTACCGAGATGACAGCTCAGCTGCCAGAGGATGTACGTAAGGGCTGGGAGGCTAGTATTCCTTTGCGCCGTGGTGGTACTCCAGAGGATGTTGCTAATGCAGCGTTGTTCTTGGGTTCAGACCTATCGAGCTATGTTAGCGGTCAGGTATTGAACGTTTGTGGTGCTATGAACTGCTAGAGAAATAACTACCATAAAAAATAAGCGTGAACCGTTAAGGATTCACGCTTATTTTATTTTCTATGGCAGGGGTTTATTCTACGTCCTTTCCTGCTCTTAGGGCACTAAGTCTTCTCTTGCGAGCCTCGGCTTTGCTAGGAACAAAGTCCTTAGCCTCGAATACAGCCAATACCTCGCCATTGCTTAGCCACAGTAGTAAATCGCCGTCGATAGAAAAGCTATCCGCGCTCTGCAACATTTCTAAGAACGCTTGCTCCATAGTGTCGTTCTGGCACATGGCACGTGTAAGAGCCTTGTTGGTAACGCTGATTTTGCCAGTCTCAGAAGCTTCATAGTCGCTCATGAATGAATTGCAGTCTGCAACGCCAGCAGCAGTGTTATCCTCGCTGAATGTGATATGATAGTTATCTTGTGCTTGGAAAGGTCTACCTTGGTATTCTACGAGTGTCCATTTCTGACCCTCAAGTGTAGATGATAGAAGTGCTGCTTGCTTACAGTGGCAGCAAGAGCTTAAAAAAAGAGCCGACATAGAAACAAGGGCGGCAGAAAATAAGAATTTGATTTTCATAATTTTGTTTTTTTAGTGTGTAAAGTTCACAAAGGTACTATAAAAATCGAACCAAAGTTATTATATTTGTAATATTAGTATATAAATTTTAAAATATTATGAATAGAGTGATTTCTTCGCCTGAGGCTCCAGCAGCCATAGGTCCTTATAGTCAAGCCATTGAGGCTAGTGGAATGATTTATGTATCTGGACAATTACCCCTCAATCCTAAGACAAATCAGATGCCAGAAGATATTGAAGCTCAGACGGCACAAGCATTAGATAATATTGCAGCCATTCTGAATGCGGCTGGTTGCTCGATGAATCATGTTGTAAAGACAACTGTTCTGTTGGCTGATATGAATGACTTTGCAGCCATGAATGAGGTCTATGCAAGTTACTTTACAAGCATGAAGCCTGCGCGTGCCTGCTTTCAGGTGGCCCGTCTTCCAAAAGATGCTAAGATAGAAATAGAAGTAGTAGCATCTAAGTAATTCTACTTGTTATATTTATCACCCCAGTTTGCTTCTATCGAGCGAGCTATTTCTTTCTCCTTGGCGTTGTCGGCTGGCGAGTAGAATCTCTGTGACTCTAGACCCTCTGGCATAAACTCTTGGAATGTAAAGTTGTTCTCATAATTATGTGAGTACTTATAGTCCTGTCCGTAGCCCATGTTCTTCATTAGCTTGGTCGGGGCATTGCGTATGTTCAGAGGCACCGAGCGTGCGGTGGTATCTTTTGAAACAAAATCTAAAGCTGCATTAATAGCATTGTAGGCCGAGTTGCTCTTTGGGCTTGTGGCAAGATATATGGTTGCTTCGGCCAGAGGTATGCGTCCTTCGGGCATTCCTATTTTAGATACTGTGTCAAAGCAGGCATTGGCTAGCAGCATGGCATTGGGGTTGGCAAGTCCTATATCTTCGCTGGCCGAAATTACAAGTCGGCGCGCTATGAACTTAGGGTCTTCGCCACCTGCAATCATGCGTGCAAGGTAGTATATGGCGGCGTTAGGGTCGCTGCCTCTGATAGACTTTATAAAGGCCGAGATAACATCATAGTGTTGTTCGCCATTCTTATCATATAGGGCTATGTTCTGCTGAAGGACATCTATAACCTTTTTGTCGTCAATTATAATCTTCCCTTGGTTGGATGCCGCTAGAATATCAAGTATGTTAAGCAACTTGCGTGCATCGCCACCCGAGAATCTGAATAGTGCATTAGTCTCTATAACTTCTACGCCTCTTTCTTTCAGTTCTAGGTCTTGTGTTATGGCTCTGTCTAGTAGGGTCTGAAGTTCGCCTTCGTTCATTGCTTTGAGCGTATATACTTGGCAACGAGACAATAATGGGGATATGACTTCAAACGATGGGTTCTCTGTTGTGGCACCAATAAGGGTCACTATGCCTTGTTCTACGGCACCCAGCAGCGAGTCTTGCTGCGACTTGTTGAATCTGTGAAGCTCGTCTATAAACAAAAACGGTGAGCCAGAGTTAAAGAAGCTCTGCTTGCGAGCCATCTCTATGACTTCTCTAACATCCTTTACTCCAGAGTTTATGGCAGAGAGGGTGTAGAAGGGGCGGTCGAGGCTGGCAGCAACTAGGCGTGCTAGTGTTGTTTTGCCCACACCTGGAGGCCCCCACAAGATAAATGAGGGCACATTGCCACTATCAAAGAATTTGCGGAACACGCCATTGCTGCCCACAAGATGAGCCTGCCCGATATATTCTTCAATGCTGCTCGGGCGCAATCGTTCTGCTAGTGGAATCTTACTCATATACCTAATAGTTGTTTATACTTTGGCAAAGTTACTATAAAAATATGCGATAACAAAAATATAGCTCATCTTGTTACAAAGCATATTTGGCAAGAATATTGACCCGTAGAGTCGTCGGTGCTAGCACCAATAAATATAATCCAAAATTATTTATGTAATGTGGCGACAAAACTTTTTACATCTAACAAGAACTTTGGGCATCCTTGGTTCTATTTTGATATGTACTAACCTATATGCTCAGGGGTCGAAACCTCTAAAATTTATTTTTGATCATACTGCAAGTAAGATAGATTCAATACTTACAGAGGGTAATGGTCGATTATCTCAATTTGATTCTATGCTCTATGCTATTTATGGTAAGCGATATAGTTATCTAGAGCTTGAACTTCAGAGTCAGAGACTGCCCATCAAAGCATTAAGCACAGAATTAAAGCCTCTATTTGCGGTTAAGACCAACCTGCTGTTCGACGCCCTGACTCTGATAAACGTCGAGGTTGAGGTGCCTATAAAGGATAGGTGGTCTATTGCGGGAGAGTTTATATTTCCGTGGTGGACGTGGGATAACAAGCAGCTGGATAGTCGCCGTCATCGTATACAGCTTTTAAATGGCACCCTTGAGGCTCGTTACTGGCTCACTAGCCGTGCTGACAAAGAGATACTTACTGGTTGGTTCGCAGGTTTATACGGAGGCGCAGGTGTGTATGATTTCGAATATGATAAAAAGGGTTATCAGGGTGAGGTTATGATTGCTGCTGGTATCAGTGGCGGCTATGCTCACACCATCAACAAAAGCAAGACCCTACGTATGGAATACTCTCTAGGTGTTGGCTTGCTAAGAACAAAGTATAGATACTATGAGGTTGATTGCTACTATGATAATAGGTGGCACCCTATGAAAGAGCGCGAGGGTATCTACACATGGATAGGCCCTACGCGAGCCAAGGTTTCGCTGTCGTGGTTGATTAATTATAGCAAAAAGTACTAGACTATGAAACAATCAAAAATTAAAAATATAGCCTGCGTGGTGATGATGCTCTACTCCATTACCTCTTGTAAACGTCAGGAGCTGGAAGAGCCTCAGAGCTATGATGCTGTGATTCCGATTACCGTAGACTGGTCCAGCTCGGGCATCAGCGAGCAGAGCATAACCAATCTTTCGGTTTATATATACCCTAAAGATGGTAGTACACCATATATAAAAATATCATCCAATATAGATTCTACCTCTGTAACGCTCCCCGTTGGAGAATATTCTGTACTGGTGTTTAATGACGCCATAGGCAACCTTGAGGGTATAAACTTTAAGCAGTCAGATGAGTATAGCCTTTTCACTGCAGGTGCCATTGAGGATACCGCTACCGATGATATATATTACTCTTTGGGTGATAGTCAGATGTTGGTTTATAGCCATGAGCCACTTGCGGCATGGCGGATGGATGACTTTGTGGTAAGCTCGGATATGGTTTATAATCCATGCTGCAACCTCAGCGCGAATTGCACCCTTGGCGTGAGCACCATAGAGGAACTTATGGATATTAGCCCTACGCCAGTTACTGCCACAACAACCGTAACATTGAGTATCGATAACCTTGATAATGCCATGACCATTCAGGGTGTAATAACAGGATTTGCCGCTGGAGCCTACCTTTCGACCAATGAGCGCACATCATCTACGCTGACCAATGTGTATAGTTTTACTTTCCAAACGCGCGATTATGACGACTCTTCAGAGGCTACGGATGGAACAACTGAAGTTTCTTTTTATTGTTTTGGAAAAAATTTAGAGTCTAATACTACCTATGAGCTGACCTTAGATATCATACTGAATAGTGGTGAGAGAGTGAGTGTTACCAAAGATATTACCAGCCAAGTTGAGCAGTCTGATGACTATAATATAGTGGTAGACCTTACTCAGGAGAGCGATGTAATATCGCTTCCAGAGAATGCAGGCACGGGATTTGGAGTGGAAAGTTGGGGAGATAGCGAGCATGTAGAACTGCTATAATGCCTCTTCATAAACTTAAAAAATTCTGTTAGTATGAGAAAATTTTACATTCCATTAGTTCTGCTTTCGGCAACCATTGTTAGTTGTTCGCAGAACGAGTTAAACAAAAGTAAAGAAATAAGTTCGAGTGATGACCTTATTACACTCAATGTTGCAACAGCAAAAACCAAGGGCGCGGATGTCACAACATCTACCATGGAGACTTCAAGCACGGGTGTCAAGCTGCATATTGAGGATAGTGGCGAGGCTGACGCTCTGACAAGCGGTGCTTATGACTTCTCGGCAACGGGTTCTGATTGGTCGCAAACAAGCGCAACCACGGTCACTTGGGGAGATATTGTTTTCCCGGTCGACTTCTACTCTATGCACGACGGAGAGTCTCAGTCGTTGACAGTGAGTGGTGGTGTGGCAACTCTAGACTATGAGATAGAAGATACGGTTGCCAACCATAAAGATTTGGTCTACCATGCTAGCAGCCTTAGTGCTATTCCTTCTGGCGGCACGGTCAATGCTTTTCACAAACACGCGCTGTCAAAATTACATTTATATGCTGCTACGGGAACCAATAAAATCTATATCGCAAGAGTTAATCTTGTTAATGTAGATGGTGATGGTACGGTTACTATTCAGTCGGTAGATGCCAGCGAGCTATCTACGGCCAATGGTGTTTCATGGTCTAATGGCACCTCTAGTGGGGCCAGCTATGAGTACTACTATGTAGGTGATAGTTCGCCAACGGCACTTCAAACAACTACTACCAATGGCGTGGACACAAACCCTCTTATCAATACGGATGATGATGCTCCGATGATGGTCATTCCTCAGCTGACAACGGCTGCCACACAAGAGAGTGTAGCTGCTGGTAATATAACGGGAACCTATGTTGAGGTTATATATTATCTGACTGACTCGTCGGGTGCGCCACTTGTGGGTTACCCAACTGTTGCTCAGCGTTCAGATGCAAGCTTGTTTATAGACGATAACCAAGGTCTGAGCTTGTATGTTATGGCGGCATTCCCTCTAACTTATGATTTTGAGCCAAACAAAGAGTATAACCTTACCCTAGGTGTTGGTAAGGAGGGTTCTACGGGAGGTCTATTGGTTGTTGATAATTATGTAGACAAGGATGGAGTTCCTGTGGAGCTTACTCTTGCCGATGACGGCACAACTACCACAACTCCTGAGATTCCGACTCTTGAGATTGGAGACGAGATATTGGCCGATTCGAGCGATGATATAGACATTATTGTCACCTCTGGTGATTGGGACGGAACATATTCTGTCAGTATGGACTAGTTCTGACCATAGAGAGTGAACAGTTGTAGCCTGCGTACGCTTAAAGTATGTGGGCTATATTTTTGTTGGTTCCTGATATAAAGCTACCTTTGTAGTATATAATTTTTTGGAATGAAGAAGATAGGGATACTTTCAGATACTCATGCTGTGTTCGACGATAAGTTGAAACGATTTTTTGACGATGTTGACGAGCTGTGGCATGCTGGCGACTTTGGGTCTATAACCACTGTCGATGCCATTGCCGAGTTTAAACCTTTGGTGGGAGTTTTTGGAAATATCGACGATGCCTCTACTAGGCGTAGTTTTCCTCGATTCCAGCTTTTTGAACGTGAGGGCGCGCGTATTCTTATGACACATATAGGCGGCCACCCCAAGCGTTATGAGGCGGGCATAGAGGATATGATACGAAAGTATAACCCCGATATATTTATCAGTGGTCATTCGCATATCCTCAAAGTCATTAATGATAAGCGACTTAACCTATTGCATATCAACCCGGG
>JAWXTS010000040.1:0-15043 GCA_044433305.1 Rikenellaceae bacterium
TGCGCCGGTCGCCATCTAAAGTAACAAGTTACTTTAATGCTGCCCCTCGACTTGCATGTGTTAGGCCTGCCGCTAGCGTTTATCCTGAGCCAGGATCAAACTCTCCATTGTATAAAATTTATATAATATCGTTGAGTCCTGACTACTTATCTTTTTCCTAAAAGGAATTGTCTTGATAAATACTAAAAATTTCTTCTACATTTCTTTTCTTTGTAGATACCAGTAATTCAAAGAACGTATATTAAGTTCTGTTTTTCTTAATCGTGTGTTTCGATAATTACAAACCGAAACGGACTGCAAAGATAAAGCAAAGTTTTTTAACTTCCAAATATTTATTAAAAATATTTTGCATCCGAAAATTTGTAACCGAAACGGACTGCAAATATAGCAGCTTTATTTCTAACTTCCAAATCTAAGGAGATAAAAAACGAATTATCTAAGAACCTTTGCACTAAAGAACACGTTTGTTCTGTATTGCGGGTGCAAATATATGGACTTTTTCTGACTATGCAAACTTTTGGCGAACTTTTTTCACTATTAATGCAACATTTTTAATGAAAAAGAGGAAACCCTTATATATATAAGGTGAAAAGGGCTAGAATTTGCTTTTCAGCCAGCGAGGGAACAGCAACGCCCCTGCAATGAGATAAGGATAAAATGTGACCAAACGCCACAAAAGAACAATGACTGCGACCGCTCCAAGCTGCACTTCAGCAGATACATCTATCATATCAGCGCAATAGCGCGAGAATATCTCTTCGGCAAACCCGCTACCTCCCGGAGTTGGCATAACAAGCATCATTATCCACATAACCAGCTGACGCACAAACAATAAGAAGTGGTCTCCGACAGAAAACAGAGCCATAATAAGTGCGTTGGCTACTAAGTAGCGTGAGCTCCACGACACAAAAGTTGCTCCAAACGCGCTGGCCCAGAAACCCAAACCCTTGCTTTTAATCTCCTGAGAGCCTACGATAACCTCGTCGCCTGCATTTATCGCATCATCGCGCCAACGTCGCAGAGGGCGCAGAGAAAACAATTTAACAAAGATATACTTTATGGTCTTAGGGTTTTTGAACAGACCATAAGATATGAGTAATGTATAAAGCAGCTTGAGAGAATAGCCAGTAAAAGCAAACACAACAAGTGAGCGCGAGAGAACTCCGCCAGCACTCATAGGCTGCATGAATGTGTCCCAGCCGATAAGAGACACCATCAGCGGGAACATAATCACGAAATATAATTCATCGAGAAAGGAGGTAAGCAGCACCATGGTTGAGCTACGGCCCACACTAATGCCCTCCTTATGTATATAGACCACGGCCACGCTCGTACCTCCGATAGCCGAAGGTGTGATGGCCGAGGTAAATTCCCACAAGAGGATAACCCTCAGAGACTGCATCCAGCTCAGCTCGCCCTGCGAGATACATTTCAATCGCGCCACATAGCCTGCATCGCGACCGAGCATACACAGCACCGCCACAAAGAGCCATGCGACAGAGGTCCATGTAAAGTCAACATATCCAAAGACACTGGCATCAAAATTCCTATACATCATATATCCAACCACACCGAGTCCGATTATGGTTGGATATATTATATTGGAAACTTTAATCCTTCTGATAGACTCTGGAATCATCGGCTATGACATAGTTTGCACTACTTTTTAGAGGTATCTTTATTCTTTTTTTGATATATGAAGCGTTTAATCTTGTGCGTTGGCGTCTTCTCGAATCCGTCAGACATTTCTTCGACGGTTGATATGCGCGAGAATCTATTAACCTTAGAGTTGACATAAGTTACTATCTCTCTTTTCACATCCTCCATCTTCTCTTGAAATTCGTCCTTCATATCGCGGTATCGCTTCTCCAACTCCTCGGTATCGAAGTGAACCAAGGCGATAAGCTGGCCCTGCTCCTCCTTAACCATTGATTCTGTTACTAACTTATGGCCATTGAGTACATGCTCGATTTCCTCTGGATAGATATTTTCACCACTAGGGCCTAGAATCATATTGCTCAAACGACCCTTAACAAATATGAAGCCATCCTTATCTACAACAACCAGATCGCGCGTACGGAACCAGCCGTCCTCAGTAAGGACCTCTTTTGTAGCTTCAGGGTTTTTATAGTATCCCATCATAATGGCAGGGGTCTTAACAACAAGCTCTCCCTCGCCAGTAATAGGGTTGATATTATCAAGACGATACTCAACTTCCTTAAGTATTGGACCTGTCGACTCTATGCGTTTCTCCATTGTAGCCGTGCGGCCAGCAACAAGAGGTGCCGTCTCAGTAAGGCCATAGCCTATGCCGTAAGGAAAGTTAGCCTCTTTCAGAAATTTATCAACCACAGGGTCTACCTTTGCACCTCCAATGGCGAAGAACCTCATACGTCCACCGAAGAACTGCATAAGTTTCTTGCCTGCGCGGTGATGAATAAACTTACGCGTAGGGGCAAAGTTATATATAGCACTCAAGAATTTATTAGCTGTGAATGGTGCAAGAATCTGTGAACGATACATCTTCTCCATGATAAGAGGCACGGTAAGCATCATGGTAGGACGCTCCTTGGCCAGCGCGCTCTTAAGCACCGAGGCGGTAGGAGGCTTCTCTAGATAGCACACCGAAGCTCCAGCTGCAAATGGATACAACAGACCTAACGAACATTCGTAGGTGTGTGAGAGTGGCAGTACCGAAACCATAACATCGTCAGGATTAGCATCTTGTATACCAAACAACATATCAACCTGAGCACAAAGACTCTTATGGCTGTGCATAACACCCTTAGGGCTTGAAGTAGTGCCCGAAGTGTAGATTATAGCGGCCAAAGACTCTGGGTATATCTCTCCGCTAAGGTCTGTTGGCGTTGTGTCGGTCGAGCTAAGAACTGCAAATGTCACAGCACGAATAACAACATTCAAACTTTTAACAGTCTCTTTAGATACTTTCTGGTAGAGCTTATCTGAAACTATCAATGCCTTGGCCTCTGAGTGTGCTATGATTTTATCCACCTCTGCCGGAGCAAAGTCAGGTAATATAGGTACAACCACAAGGCCACTTATTGTTATGGCAAAGTAGCTAACACCCCAGTTGGGCATGTTGCTAGAAAGCAGAACTACTTTGTCACCCTGCTCCAAACCTGAGTTTGATAAAATATTAATCAGGTTATCTACTCTATTTGCAAAATCACTATATGTAAGTGTTTCGACATCCAATATAGCAGATACTCTGCGATCAGCAAAATTCGTAATGCTGTTATTGTATAATTCTTTTAGTGTTCTTAACGCCATCAAAATTGTATTTAAATAGTTGGCAAAAATAGATATATAAAACCATATTTTGCACTAATAAAACGTAAAATTAGCATTTATTCTTATAAAACCCTACTTTTGAGCATAATTTCAAACATTAATATGTTAAATATTTGTAAAGAAGCGGTAGATCTAGGGTTTAGTGTTGCAGCCGTGGTCCATCCTCGGTCTCTAGCATCCAAGTACGGACCCATACTTGAGCATCGTATAAATAACGACTACGATGAGCAAATCGCATACATGCGCCGCAATCTTGACAAAAGACTCGACCCTCGACTACTATTCGAGGGCGCACGCTCGATAGTGGTGTGTGGACTAAGCTCAGCCAACCTCCCATTCGACAAGGGAACCCAAGCACGCATAGCGAGCTATGGACTCTGCCGCGACTACCATATAATAATCAAAGAACTACTTTTTAAGCTTGCCGAAAAGCTCAAAGAAGCCTACCCCCGAGCCAATTTCCGCGCCTTTGTCGACACGGCACCCCTGCTCGAAAAAGCATGGGCCGTAGAAGCTGGACTAGGATACATAGGTCGCAACTCACTGCTTATAAACAAAGAACATGGCACACGGCTGTTTCTGGGAGAACTCATAACAGATATCCAGCTGCCAGAGACAAACCTCACGCCAACAACCATAAGTTGCAATAATTGCACCGCATGTGTTGACAACTGCCCCACGGGAGCAATAAAAATGGATGGCAGCATGGACTCGCGCCTGTGCATATCGCGACGAACAATAGAGAAACAAGATATACCTTATAATAATAGGGAACTTTCAGGATGGATATTCGGATGCGAGCTATGCCAGCAGGTGTGCCCACACAACATAGACATCACCAAGCCTCTAACCCCCATGTTCCAACTGCTATGCCCTGCCCCACCATCAAAGCAGCAATGGCTAGAGATGAGCACAGAGCAATTTAATGCAGTATTCAAGCACTCGCCACTAAAGCGCAGCGGGCTTGAGCGCATCAAGAAAGCACTAGAATAAAACGCCTCAGCAACAAATCATGAAATAATTTCCTATCTTTGCCCTCAAATTAAAACACAACAATATGAAACGATTACTACTTCTACTAGCAGCAATAGTGCTATTATCATCCTGCCAACATGTTGATGCCGAAGGGCCAATAACAACAAAATACCATTCATTTTCAACCATATCCTCATGCGTGAGTGTCAGCTCAGGGATAGAGCTTATACTATCTGACGACATCGACCCCGGCACCATCATCATCGAAACAAACCAGAACATACACAGCTACGTCAACGTCTCAAACTCAAGCAGCCGCACATCACTAAGCCTCAACAGCTTTACCATATATGATGACGACATTGTAGTCAGGGCCTACGGCTCCTCAAAACAATACAACAACATATATGCCTCAGGTGCATCGAGCGTATATATCGAGGGGCTGAATGTTGCCTTCGACAATTTTGACCTCGACCTTAGCGGTGCTTCATATTTTAATGGTATGGTATTCGCCTTCGACGACTTCAGGGTAGACATCTCGGGTGCCTCAACAGCCGACATCTACGGATGGTCAACACGCTGCTTTCTGGATGTGTCAGGGGCCAGCAGATTCTATGGCATAAACTTCAAATGTGACGAGCTAGATGTAGATATGTCGGGAGCTAGCAACGCCTACATATATGTATATGACTATATATCAGGAGATCTAGAGGGTGCCTCATCTCTGAGATACAGCGGCTCCCCATACATCAACGCCTACACCAGCGGCGGCTCAACAATAAGTCGCTACTAACGCGCAAACCGCGTGTATATAGTGAGCCTCTATATGCTAATAGAACGTAGTTGAGAACCCAAACCTCTACTATCTCCGTCGGCCTGCGACCACACAAAGTGTGGGACAGTTAGGGGTAAGCAGTCACTATCTATAACCTAATTTAGTACCCAAACCTTCTACTATCCCCGTCGGCCTGCGACCGCACAGAGTGTGGGACTGATAGGGGGGGCACATATATAATCAAAACAAACTAGAGTATTCAGGCCTGCGACCGACAAACAAAGAACCCAGCATACAAAATGCTGGGTTCTTTGTTTATATTCGACTTGCAATCAGCCTTAGGCTGTTACAGCTTTTTTCTTTCTAGCTGGTTTCTTTTTAGATTTCTCCTCAACAACAGATTCGAAGTCGCTCAATACATTCATATAATTGATAAACGCATCGTAAGGAGAATCATAAGGGTTGAAGTAGCTATGTACATCACCGTCTGAGAACCACTTAGTGGCCATATAGTAGAAGTGGTCTGAGTTCTGCATAAAACGCCATACATAGTCAACGTCTGCATCCTTAGCAGCATCAACCTTTTCTTTCAAGGCATACAACTTGCTGAAAGCCTCATTCTGAAGGTCATTACCCAACCATGCAGTGACGTCTCTCTCCTCGTCAGCCCATGAAGAAGCGTGAGGAACATGGAACACAGCCACTGGCTGGTAACGCTCGACAGCCTCAGATGGAGTAACAAAATCAAGCTCGTCGCAGTTGATAATACCCTCTGGCAAGTGTTTCATAAACTCAAAGATACCTGTCTCCTCGCTATTGTGCTCTCCGAAAGTCTCGTAGTCCATAAACAAGTTAACCACATCGCCAGTCTCCTGCTTCAATGAATCAACAAACTTGTCTACTGTAAGTGGCCAGCCGCCCCAACCTTGGTCAGCAAAGCGGAAAGAAATGTCATCGCTAAGTCTGAAGTTGCGCAAAAGAACTTTCACCTTCTGGTCGCTAGCGCAAGCATAGATAAAATCTGGACTCTTCCATCCTAGAATATGTTTTGCACCCTCAGCCAAGATAGTCTTGAAACCTAGGTTTGACACCATCTCGGCAATATTATCAGAATATATAAGCTCTGTATTTCTGAATACTGTTGGTTTAACACCAAACTCGGCCTTGATAGTTTTTGCATGCAGAGCAACCTCTTTAGCAAACTCATTCTCGTCTGTCAAAGATGACAACGAGTGAGAATAAGTCTCGCACAAGAACTCTACACAGCCTGTTTTGGCTAGTTCGCGGAAGCTCTCCAACACCTCTGGAGTATACATCTTAAACTGCTCTATGGCTGCACCTGTAATAGAGAAGCTGACTTTAAACTTTCCGTCATATTTTTTGATATTCTCTAAAAGCAGAGCATTCATTGGCAAGTAGCAGCACTGCGCTATCTTCTGCATAATAGAGCGATTTGTGAAATCGTCAAGATAATTACGGTCCCAACCCATATTAAAGAAGCGATATTTCTTTAGTCTAAGCGGTTGATGAACCTGAAAATACATACACACACTCTTCATAGTTCTATATTTTATTATTATTTATTTGTTAAATTCATTTACGACATCTTCATATATAGATATTAGCTCTCCAGCAGCCTTATCCCATTTAAGACCTACAACCTCGCCATATCCTTTTGTTGCTGACACATGAGCAAGAGTAGGATACTTGATAAGTCCATAGATTGCATCAGCCATGGCATCAACATCCCAATAGTCGACCTTGATGGCATAGTCAAGCACCTCGGCGACACCCGATTGCTTAGAGATAATAACTGGCACCTGAGCGCGCATAGCCTCAAGCGGCGAAATTCCGAAAGGCTCAGAAACCGATGGCATGATATAAACATCACTCATGGCGTACATACGGTTCACCTCCTCACCACGCAAGAAGCCTGTGAAGTGGAATTTATTAGCTATACCAAGCTTTGCAACACGACGGATAACATGGTTCATCATGTCACCACTACCTGCCATAACGAAACGTACGTTATCTACCTTTTCTAGCACTTTGGCTGCGGCCTCAACAAAATAGTCTGGACCTTTCTGGTAGGTTATACGGCCTAAGAAAGTTACAATCTTCTCTGGGACATAGCGTTTCACCTCGTCTGGCGAGTCGCCCTTAAACTGAACGGCATTATGAACAGTGATAACTTTGTCGGCAGGAATGCCATATTTGTTTATAACAGTATTACGGGTAAGGTTACTTACTGCCACCACTCTATCTGCCGCGCTCATACCTGTGCGCTCGATATTATAAACTTGAGTGTTGACATTTTCGCCACTACGGTCATGCTCTGTTGCGTGCATATGCACCACAAGTGGTTTTCCTGATACTCGCTTGGCAGCCATGCCAGCATAGTATGTCAACCAGTCGTGAGCATGAATAACATCAAACTGACCCTCTAGATTTTGAGCCACCTGAGCAGCAACCATAGCATAGCGAGCAACTTCCTCCATAAGGTTTGCGCCATACTTTCCAGAGAAGTTATAGCGTTGCTTCCAGGCATCAGCAGCTATCGTGCTACTAGAATGTTTATACTCTGACCACTCGTGAGCTTTAGAATCAAAATCTTCTGGTGATATATAAGGAACCAGATTTGAATCAATGTTAATGAAGGTTATTTTCTCCCAGATATCACTCTCGGTGATGCTGCAATTCACAGCCTCAACATCAGAAGCATTAACAACATTCACATATTTAGCATGCTCATCGCCATAGGCCTTAGGCACAACAAAGATAACCTCGGTATCTCGTTTTGCTAAGCCTCGGGTCAGACCATAGCAGGCCGTACCCAGACCTCCTGCTATGTGTGGAGGGAACTCCCAACCAAACATTAATACTCTCATAATTTATATTTTTATTTATTATATTTTTCTGTTATTTAGAGCGCGATTTTTTATATTTCTCTATCATCTCCATGATGCGTAGTATCGCTGCTACACTCCATGCCTGAGAGATAGTTCCTCTGTTTGTATAAGGAGGATCGGCATCATAAATCTCTGATATAGAACCCAAACCGTGGATAGAAAGAGTCTTCTCAAAGCCTGCAACCATGTGCGTAGCCTCGTCCACATAGCTCTTACCTGCAATCTTGAAGTTGGCTGCAACATAGTGCTCCAATAGCCATGGCCATACAGTACCTTGATGGTAAGCTGCGTCACGTGTTTTTTGGTCTCCTACACAACGACCCTTATACAATGGGTTGCGTGGAGATAGCGTTCTTAGGCCCATAGGAGTAAGAAGGTGTTGACGAACAACGCTTATAACCGACATTGCCTGAATCTCATTAAGCATGATGTTGTCCAACGAGCAAGCTATAATTTGGTTAGGGCGGATAAATGTATTTACTCCCTGATAGCCTATATAATCTGCTAGGTAGCCTCCTTGCTCATTAACCCAGAACTTCTCTAGGAACGAGCTCTTAATCAACTCTGGCATATCTTTCCAGCCCTCAACAAAGGCTTTATCTTTTGCTGTTTTAGCAAGTTTCAGTGTGTAGCATATTGCATTGTACCACAGTGCATTGATTTCTACTTGGTAGCCCTCGCGGCCAGTCACTGGTTTGCCGTCCACCATTGCATCCATCCATGTCATGGCATGTGTAGCACTTTCTGACCATACTAGTCCATTGTCATCAACACGCACATTCTCGGCACCAGCTCTATATGACTCAAGAATATCTTTCATATACTGGCCATATTTCTGCCATATCTCAGCCTGAGTTTTGTATTTTGCTAGCTGCTGAAGCGTCCAGAAGAACCACATAGGGGCATCGACAGAGTTGTATGACGTACCCATATTTGGAAACAAGCCACCTTTAAGGCTGCTGGTCATAGTGTCTATAACCTCAACACAGCTATCTACATCCTTGCGAGCAAGGGTAAGACCTGGCAGTGCAATAAATGTATCACGTCCCCAGCTTCCGAACCATGGATAGCCCGCTATAACTTCTGTTTTGCCAGAGCGGCGAACGATAAACTGGCGTGCAGCGTGATATAGGCAAGATTTCAAGCTATCCTTGTTGCTACGTTTAGCAAGCTCGGTAGCATATATCTCTTCCAATTTGGTTGGATCCATTTCTTTTAGCGAGCATGAGAATATGATGCTCTGACCTTTTGCGATGTCGGCCTCAAAGAAACCAGTAGTAAGAAGGTCCTCGTGAGCAGGATAACCCCTACGAGCCTCTTCGATATATTCAAAATCATGATACCAATCTGGGGCTACCACAAACTCGCTCTTGCAGTCAGTCTGCATGCACAAGTAAGGAAAACCTTCATAAAGGCGGTTCTTAACACCGTTTTTGATTGGTGTAGAGTGACCATCAGCATATATATTCGCCTTGCTCAAAGTATGTGAATTACGGAAAGCAAGGAAAGGTCTTAGACGAAGCTTGGTTTGGCTTGTAGCCTCAAGCAAAGTATAACGAATCATAAGATGGGCATGAGAGTGCACCCACAGAAGTTCTTTTTTCAATTTAACTCCACCTACGCGGTAGGTAATAGAAGGGTTTGGAGTATATCTAAAATCGATAATATATTTGTGTCCGCGAGGTTCATAAACCCCAGGGAAACGATGTATAGCAAGATTAAAAGATTGGTTATGCTGAACCACTGTTTCGTCCAAAGATGAAAGCAAAACGAAATTTCCTTCGCCTTGTTCTTCTACTGGGCAGACCATAAGGCCGTGGTACTTTCTGGTGTTGCAACCAACGATAGTTGTGTTCATATAGTCACCCATGCGGTCGGTGCAAAGCATTTCTCGTTGAAGCGAGTATTCTAGATTTCCTAACTCCTTCTTGTCAAACTGTAAGATATTCATAATTTAAAACTATTTGATTCCTTGATTATAATAGCGAAAAATATGTAAAATTATTTGATTTTCCAAGTTTAAGGCCACTTTTAAACAAAATAGACCGAAATTAGCATCAAACCAACACTATACGTCATGAAAAACACAAAAAAATGCCTGTGCAAAAGTATGCACAAGCATTTTTATTAACAACAGAAAACAAGAGACCTACGGTTTTCAAAGCCACATAAATAGGCCTTTGTTATGTTTTAAAAAGGTAGATAGTCTATATAAATCTCTTTTTAATCCTTAGGGTTTCAAAGCCTAGACCATACACTCCCATTACACTAGCCATGGTTATAAAAGCATCTGGATCCACCTCCTTGATTAGACGAAATAGGCTTGGGGTTTCATTCTTACGACATACCACCATAACTATCTTCATAGGTTCTTTAGAGTACCAACCCTGACCATCGATAAGGGTCACTCCGCGCTGTATCTGATCAAATATCTTATCGGCAATGGCTGTTGGATTTTTAGAGATTATAAAAATCTGAGACGACTGCTTGTTGCCACCAGTAATCATATCTACCACATAGCCCATAGAGCCTACCATGATATAACCATAAACAACAATAGCAACACTATCCACAACAAAGAACGAGCTACCTATAATAACAAAGTCACACATCATAAGCACACGACCATAGCTCACAGCTCTATATTTATTGACCAGCACCGCAACAATATCTGTTCCTCCCGTGTTGCCACCCTGCGCAAAACAGAGGCTCACACCTGCTCCTGCTATAACACCACCCAAAATAGCAGACAACAATTTATCAGAGGCAAGGCCAACAAAATCTGGCGGAATAACCTTCTGACCCACGCTCAAGAACAACGAAACCGCAAAAATAGCATATATAGTCTTTGTACCCAGCTTGGCCCCTACCAGCACCGTGACTAACACAACCAGTATTGCATTGATAACAAAATAGGTATAACCCATAGGGATACCACCACCTGCATCACCGCCTGTGGCATAATACAACAAAAGACTGGCACCAGAAACTCCACCACCAATAATGTCGGCTGGGGTTATAATTCCTACCCATGCAAAGGCATACATCATCAATCCGAAAGTAATAATGATGTATTCTTTAAAATTTCTCCAAATAACTGCGTTCGAAGGTATCATATTCGTACTTTAAATTAAATTCGCACAAATGTATACAATTTTTCCTTTCCTATTCATAAATGAGTATCTTTGTGTAGCTTTTTAATGCATTTTTATGGAAATTTATGCCGACATAGTAGTCCCCATGCCCCTAGACGCCTTGACTTTTGCTATTGATAGTTCAACTAAAGATAGTATCTCGCTTGGTGCGCGCGTAATTGTGCAGGTTGGACAACGCAAATTCTACACTGGCATAGTGTGGCGCATACACAACAACCGCCCCAACTACAAGAACATAAAAACCATAGAGAGCGTGGTTGATGCTCGCTCGTGCCTGCCTGCCCAGCAGATGCAATTATTTGAGTGGGTGGCCCAATATTATATGTGCCCTCTGGGCTTGGTAGTAAAGACCGCCCTACCCTCCCTATTTAAAAATGACGGATACATACTAGAGCAAGTACAGAGCCAAGGAGCCAAGAAAAAAACGCTGACGCACGTTGTGCTGCACAATAACATAAGCTCTGAGGAGCAACTGTGCCAACGCCTAGACCTTTTAAAAAGAAGCCCCAAGCAGCACTTGGCCATGATTAACTACATAAGCCTATGCGAAGGCGGCAAGATAGACTTCTCGAATCCTCTACCTATTGCTCTTCCTAAGATAGATGTGTCTGCAAGCATAATCTCTCAACTAAAGAAAAAAGAACTACTGGAGATAGTAGAGCTAGAAGTAGAAGAAACTCTCGACTCTCTGCCTCAACAAGAAGGATTACCCTTGCTCAGCACAGAACAAAGCACGAGCCTTGAGGCCATAAACAACACCTTTAAAACAAAGGACAAGATTCTCTTTCGCGGAGTTACGGGCAGTGGCAAAACCGAAATCTACATACACCTTATAGCACAGATGTTGAGTCAAGGCAGCAACGTACTATTCATGATACCCGAGATAGCATTATCAACCCAACTGCTGGATAGGCTAACAAAATATTTTGGCAATCGCGTGGTCACTTATCACTCACGCCTCTCGGACAGACAGCGAGCCTTGCTCTACTCTCGACTGCTAGATAGCGAGCAACGAGGCCTACTAATCGTCGGGGTTCGTTCGTCAATATTTTTGCCTGTGCAGAATCTGGGGCTTGTAATTGTTGACGAGGAGCATGACGGCAGCTATAAGCAGAGCGACAAAAGCCCAAGCTACAACGCACGCGACACGGCTCTGGTGCTGGCCTCAATAGCCAAGGCACGCACCCTACTGGCCAGCGCGACACCATCTCTAGAAAGCTACTACAACACCCTATCAGGCAAATATGGATATGTCGAACTAGATGTAAGATACTCTGGAATAATGATGCCCGAGATAATCATATCTGACAGTCGTCGTGCCGCACATCGAGGCGAGCGCAAGGACCATATCAATATCTTGCTAAAAAACCAAATCGAACAGACGCTATCCATCAACAAGCAAGTGATGCTCTTTCAGAATAGGCGCGGCTTTTCACCCTACATGGAGTGTGGCGACTGCGGATACATCCCCACGTGCCCCGATTGCAGCGTCAGTCTGACCTACCACAAAAGCGACAACTCACTGCGTTGTCACTACTGTGGCTACACCATGACCCTGCCCGACAGGTGCCCAAAGTGCAAAGCCGAGGACATGGAAACCCAAGGTTTTGGCACAGAGAAAATAGAAGAAATATTAGAGGCAATGTTCCCCGAGGCAAACATTGCACGACTTGATGCCGACTCAACGCGCGCCATGGGACGCCTAAATCGAACCATAGACAGCTTTAAGCATGGCAGCATAGACATACTCGTAGGCACACAGATGATAACCAAGGGGTTTGACTTTGGCGGAGTGGCTCTGGTGGGCATACTCAACGCCGACAACATGCTGCACTACCCTGACTTTAGAGCCAGCGAAAAGGCCTACCAAACAATGATGCAGGTGGCAGGGCGCGCAGGGCGACGAGACAGCCAAGGACAGGTCATAATACAAACCTCACAGGCCGACAACCCCACAATACACCATGTGTGCAGGGGCGACTACAACAGCTTTTGCCAAGCACAGCTGCGCGAGCGCGAGATGTTCTTGTATCCGCCATTTTCGCGCATGATAAAAATAACTCTCTCGGCGCGAGTCAAAACACAACTATGGCAGGGTGCGTATGCTCTGGCCAAGGACCTCAGGGAAATATTTGGACGTCGAACCTTGGGGCCTGAAGCACCACCACTGGAACGTCTGCGCGGCAACTACAACGCCGTGATAACAATAAAGATAGAGCGCAAGCTATCTTTTGCTCGCGCAAAACAACTAATAAAGCAGAGCGTAAACAAGCACAACGATACATTTAAAAATATAGCAATCTATTATGACGTAGATCCTATATAAAAAATAATGCCGTATGGAAAGCTATCTTTCGTCCATCATAAACCTCTTTGCTCCGCCCACATGCTGTGCCTGCTCAAGGACACTACCCCAGTCAATGGAGTTTATGTGTCCGCACTGCCGCTGGGATATGCCAGTTACATCTTTCTGGAAGGACCCCGAGAATAAAGTAGCTCAGAAGTTTTGGGGACTCGTGCCTATCGAGAGCGCGTGCTCGTACTTCTTGTTTCGACAAGGCAGCAACTTTCAAACAGCCATACACAACCTAAAGTATCGCGGCTACTGGAAAACTTGCATCGAATTTGGAGCCATGTTCGGAGCCGAGCTAGTAGGCTGCCCTCCTTATGACAGCGTTGATTTGATTATCCCCGTACCGCTCCACAGACTAAAACTGCTAAGCAGGGGCTACAACCAGTCTGAATACATTGCCAAAGGGCTGGCTAAAGCCATGAACCTCAGTATAGAAACCAACAACCTTGTGCGTCACAAAAACAACAAAGCGCAGGCCCGTTCAAAATTCAAACACCTGCGCTGGAGCAACGTAAATAACATCTTTAAATTAAAGCATCCCGGACGCCTAGCAGGCAAGCATATTCTACTGGTTGACGACGTACTAACCACAGGGGCAACACTGTGTTCTTGTGCTCAAACTATCGTCAATGCAGTGCCCGATTGTCGCATTTCTATCGTTACACTTTCTGTCTCAGACTATGAGCTAAACAGAAAAATCAGTTTTTCGACCACCCAAAGTAGCATAAAAGATGGGCGAAAGCGTTAAAAAACATATCTTTCGCATTAAAAAGCACTAAATGTGGCATTTGGCATTTGGGTATAACAGATAAATTTTTTACCTTTGTTATGCTTTAACCTGTTATTTTATTATTGCGACCTAAAACCTACCAATATGAGCAAATTCATCGGAGAAGACTTCATGCTTACCAATAAGGTGGCTGAAGAACTATACCACGAACATGCCGCTAAATTACCTATTATTGACTATCACTGTCACCTAGTGCCAGAACAAATAGCAGGTAACTATCAAGCACGCAATATTACGGAGATGTGGCTGGGTGGCGATCATTACAAATGGCGCGCTATGCGTGGTAATGGCGTTAGCGAAGACTACATAACAGGCGACAAAAGCGACTATGAGAAATTCGAGAAGTGGGCCTACACCCTTCAGTACTCTATGCGCAACCCTCTATACCACTGGACTCACCTTGAGCTATCACGTATATTCGGCATAGACGAAGTATTAAACCCATCGTCTGCCCGCAAAATCTACGATGAGTGTAACCAGAAGATAAATAGCGAGGAGTTCCGCGCTCAGGCTATCATGCGCAGTTGCAATGTAGAAGTAGTGTGCACAACAGACGACCCTATCGACAATCTGGAGTACCACAAACAAATAGCCGACAACCCATTCGGCACAAAGGTTCTGCCTACATGGCGTGCCGACAAAGTTCTTGCAATAGACAACCCTGAGGCCTTTAACCAATATATCGACAAGCTAGCTGCTGCCGCAGATATGGATATTGCAACCTATGAAGACCTGATGGCTGCTCTGGCTAACCGTCAAGATTTCTTCGCCAGC
>JAWXTS010000041.1:0-14434 GCA_044433305.1 Rikenellaceae bacterium
ATAGTAGGCCTAGGAGAAATTTTATGGGACGTGCTTCCCGAAGGTAAGAAAGTGGGTGGCGCACCTGGCAACTTTGCCTATCATGCCTCACAGTTCGGATTTAATGGTGCTGTGGTTAGTGCCGTAGGAAATGACAAACTGGGTGACGAACTGCTGGAAAATATCAACGACAAGGGCATAGCCGAATTTATTCAACGTGTAGACTACCCTACGGGTACCGTGCAGGTCAAGCTAGATGGCAACGGCATCCCTATGTACGAAATACGCGAGGGCGTGGCATGGGACAACATACGCTTCACTCCTAAGATTGAGGCTCTGGCTCAGAACTGCCAGACAGCTGTTTTTGGCTCTTTGGCCCAACGCAGTGCCGTAACGCGAAACACGATATATGAATTTCTGGATAACATGCCCGAGGGCGAGAACATCTACAAGATATTTGACATCAACCTTCGTCAGGGCTTCTACACCAAGCAGATAATCGAAGAATCGCTGCATAGGTGTAATATATTGAAGATTAACGACGAGGAGCTAGTTGCCATAGGGCGAATTTTTGAAACCTCGGGAATAGACCTTCAAGATAAGTGCTGGCAGCTGTTAGAAGAATATGGTCTCAAGATGTTGATTCTTACATGCGGAGTAAACGGCAGCTATATCTTCTCTGATGGCAATGTTTCTTTTGTGGCCACACCGAAGGTGGAGGTTGCCGACACGGTAGGTGCTGGAGATTCTTTTACTGCCACATTTATTACCTCGATAATAAAAGGCAAGAGCGTTACCGAGGCTCATTTACATGCGGTGCGCGTATCGGCATATATCTGTACTCAGAATGGAGCTATGCCATCTCTACCAGAGAATTTAATACACACATAATATATATATTTTTTAGTAGGGTTATTCGTAGTTAGTTGAAGCAGGGGCTTTACAATCGGGGGGATTGTGAAGCCCTTGTGATTTATGCTAGATGCTGAACTATCTTTTGTCCCATAGTGTCTATCAGGAACTCATCACCACCCTGAACAACCAATGCCCTCCCATCACAGAAAGCATAGGCATCGTCATATATGAATGGGGTAATCTGACTACCACTCAAATCTATATAGCCGTACTTCTGGTCTCTTGATGCCACAAACATAGTCGCACTTGCAACAGACAGCCAGCGATATTCAAACGGCACAAGGACGTTACCTTCGACATCCATAACACCAAAGTAGCCATCTACGCTAGCAAGGATAGTTCTATTGCAGCCGTTCCACTCTAGGGTTTCGTACTCTATGGGCACAACAATATTGTTATGAGCATCTATAAGGCCATACAAATCATCACGCATGACAACGGCATAACTATCTTCAAAGCCACCAGCCCAATCATACTCCAGAGCAATAACCTCTCTGCCATTGGTATCAACATAGCCCCAGCACTCCTGCCTCTCAACCACGATAAGCCCAGACTCTACCCTTGAGAAATAGTCGTAATCATTCAATAGTTTGTCTAGAGTAAGCTTAGATACTTTATCCTCTATATCATTCCAGTGGCTATTATCACCACAAACAATATTCAAATCTGCAAGTCCCTTCAGCAAATCACACTTCTGAGATGGTTTAATAATATCCGTTGCAACATTTTCCAACACCTCACAAGCCTCATCTAATATGCTATACTCGTACTGAGCTGCCACCTTACGCAACACTGGCAGGTAGCTTCGTAGAGCCGACGAGGGGAAACTATTCATCGCACCAAAGCATATCTTGAAAGGTATATCACTTCTGAGTAGCACCATCAACAGCGCGAAGGCCAAATGATTCTGGAATGTATGTATGCCTTTTTCATAATTCACAACCTTAACAGAATCTCCATCGACAAATATATCATCCCATCGTAGCTTAAACTCGATATTTGACTCGCTCAAGAACAAGCACAGCAAGCGGACATATTCCTTTCTAAGGCTATCAAAACGCGCCAAATCTTTATCTGCATACGCCGCGATTATGGCCTGAGCAAAAGTTTCACCTTCAATGTCTCTGGTCAACAGAACATCTAGTTTATAAGCCTGTCCACTATTATCGAAAACCAACATCTCGCGCTCTAGCAGCTGCACAGGGGCAAGATATTTCTTGTCCACACCACTAAGCCCATTTATCAAATCAAGCTGAGAGCAAGATACAGACTTCTCGGTATCAACATGGCACGAAAGTATCCATCGCTGCTTGTCTACAACGACCTTCAATCTGAGTACTCCGCGCGCGAAGCTAAATACCACATCATCCTCAACGCCTCTAGCTTCTAGTCTTTTGAGAGTCGAGAATCGTTCACTAGGATTGAACACTGATTCTAAAATCGAACTTATTAATAGCACCATACTACAAGAGATTTATACTTGCCGAACCGATATTCAAGATACCCAGCAGCTTATTCATATCCGTATTATAGCAAACACCTCTGAATGAACCAGTGGCTTTGGCTAGGGTAATACTTTCTATATAACTAGTATATTCGTCTGGCAAGCTCGACGACATATCATACAGCAACTCAGCATATTTGTGTGTAGACAGATTATCCTTATTGCACGGGAACATAAGTACATTCTGCTCCGACTCACTAGCAAGGTGTATATTAAAGAGTTTGGTCTGCTGCTCTGGAGAACCTAGCGACTTAATCTTCTGGGCCACGTCCTCAAGCTGAGCATAGCTAGCATCACTGGCCTCACCATCAGAGATATTAAACACCATGGGCGCAATATGGTTCTCACGCCTATGTGCCAAAAGCCAAGCACTCAACATATCAAAGGTAGTGTTCAATGCCTTGAACATCGGTGTATTACCATTTGAGGCTGGCTCTATCCATCTTTTCTGCTCGATGGTAGAGATTATGGTTTTGCCTGAGGGCAGCACGCGCTCACGCGACAAGTTGCATCTGCAAATAAAGCTCTCAGCAAGATTGCTAATAGATATAAACGGCGCGACTATGCTAGGCGTGAGCATGGAGTTCACCCCAGAGCCTGAGTAGCTCAACACCGCAATATCAAAATAATCACGGTACGCGCCCTCAACCTTGCATCTTAAAAGTAATTCTGAAAGCATCATATCAACAATCTCTGCTAGGGCCTGAGCCTTGGTCTTGATAGTTCCATGGTGGTTTATCTTTTCAGACATAGATCCCGACTGGTCTATCAACACAACGATTGCAGCGGGAGTGTTGCGTGTAATACGTGCTTTATTCATCTATCTAATTTTTATACAGTAGTTCTTTCTGTTGTTTTGAGGCTATAAAGTATGCCCCTTAGCTGCTCTATCCTTGCGTCTTGATTCAGACAAACCGCATCTAGCAGCGCGCCTAAGGCCTGCCCTGAGAACCGTTGCCTCAACATGTCAACAGCATCAAGCTGCTTGATTTGATAGGCCTTAAGTTTTTTTGCTCTACCTCCTGATGATATTACAGCTGGGTCAAACAATATATTCTCGCCCCTATTAAGGCGTGAGTACAACTCTGGACTCTCGACAAGAACATGCAGGCTCAGAGAAATCAACGCCAGAGGATAGTCATCCAGCCACATGCCCACATCCTCACTGGTGCGGCTAGGGTGCTGATAGTCTACCGAGAAAACCATGCTAGGGCTATAACAACTCTCAGGCACATAGATATTATCATAATCTACGAGCTTTATATTCATCTCAGAGTCGACAATAATATTATCTCCCTTGATGTCTCCATGTGCAAAAGGCTGGTCGAGCAACCATAAAGCAAAGGTATCGAAGTTTAGCGACAACAGTCTCAACTTTTCAAGATTATGCTCTTCAAAGTCACCAGCACGATTCACCACACGCACCAATCGCCTAATAACACGAGAAAGCGTCTCGCCCTCGATCCACTCCATAACAGAAACGGGGAAGTAGTCTGCTTCCCCATTTTCGTTGTATACATATAACTCGTTATCTAGATATTTGGTCCTTGCAAGGTAGTCAGAATCGATATTACTAATATAATCTGCATTAGAATCTCTTCCTCCCTCACCCAAGTAGCACTTTAAAGCATAGGGCCGACCCGCTCCAAGACTCAGAGGGTCGGCACTCAACGACACCTTGAATACCGCTGCCCAAGCACCACAATACAATAGTGGCGAGCCATCATAATCTAAACAAGGTTCTATCTCGCCCAAGCAAACAGTAAGCCCCAAAGAGTTCGTCACGCTCTCCTTATACATACTTACTGTGGGCAAGAAAGCCTTACTCATAACTAAAGACTATCGTTCATAATTTTGTTCTGGCGGTTGATACTCTCAAGGTGGATAGCCTCAAGTACCGTTGTCAAGAAGTCTCTGCTTAGGTTCAAGTCCTTAGACTCGGTGATAACTCTCTCGACAATGCTCTGCCAGCGGTCACCCTGAAGGATGGCCACGTTATTCTCTTTCTTGATAGAACCGATTTTATCTGCAACCTCCATTCTGCGACCCAAAAGCGAGAACACATCAGCATCAATAAGGTCAATCTCGCTACGTAGCTTGCTCAACGCCTCTTGCGCCTGAGGGCTATCAACCTTACCAGCACGCCATTGTACAGAGTCCAAGAAAGAAATCAAATCATCTGGAGTAAGCTGTTGCGCTGCATCACTCCATGCCTCAGCAGGGCAAAGGTGACTCTCGACCATAAGACCATTAAAGCGCAAATCAGCACTAGCCTGAGCAATCTCCAAAAGGTAGTCTCTGCAACCTGAGATATGTGATGGATCACAAATCATCGGCATCTCTGGGAAGCGACTGCGCATCTCGATTGCAAGGTGCCACATAGGTGCATTACGGTATTTTGAAGCTCCATACATAGAGAAGCCACGGTGGATAAGACCTACATTCTCGACACCAACTTTCTGAAGGCGAGCCACGGCTCCAGCCCAAAGATCCAAGTCAGCGTGCATAGGGTTCTTAACAAGGATAGGTTTGTTTGTGCCTTTAAGTGCATCAGCAATATCCTGAACACTAAAAGGGTTTACTGTTGTGCGAGCACCTATCCATAGCATATCGGCGTCAAACTCTAGTGCAGCCTCAGCGTGACGAGCATTTGCAATCTCGACTCCATAAGGAAGTCCTGTAATTTCGCGTGCACGATTCATCCATGCAAGGCCTTTGATACCTATACCCTCAAAGCTACCTGGTTTGGTACGAGGTTTCCAGATACCTGCTCTAAGCATGTTTACACGTCCCGAGGCAGCAATGGCACGGCATGTTTCTACGGTTTGCTCCTCGGTTTCGGCAGAGCATGGACCTGAGATGATGAATGGGTGTTGTGATCTAATGTCTATCATAATCTTTTATTTTAAAATTCTTCTTATTGTATTTGCTTTCTTGATAAGCTCTTCGAGTTCGGTACGATCGCCCTTCTCTAAAACTTTCTTGATTATTTGTAGTTGATGAATATGCTCTCTTAGTACATCCAGAACATTAAAGCGGTTCTGCATAAAGATTGGAGACCACATGGTGTAAGAACTCTTTGCAAGACGTACCGTGCTCTCGAAACCTGCACCTGCCAAGTCAAATATTCTGTCCTCCTCGCGCTCCTTATCCAACACGGTAAGTGCCAGAGCAAAAGATGTCACGTGCGAAATATGAGAGATATAGGCTGCATGGACATCATGGTCTTCGGCTGCCATATACTTGATTGGCATATCAAGCTTGGTATATATTCCCTCGACAAGATTCACAGCATCCTCGTCGCTACGATGTTTGTCGCAGATAACAAGTACTCTGCCGCTGAAGCCTGTGCTAACGGCTGACTCAGGGCCTGAGTTCTCTGTACCCCACATAGGGTGAGTAAGCACGAAGCGAGCACGGCGTGGGTGGCAGTCGATAATCTCGCTAAGCTCGCCCTTGGTCGAACCCATATCTATAACCACCTGAGAGGTGACCTTATTCAAAACTTTGATTGCCAGTAGCGGAATAGTATCAACGGGAGTCGACAAGACTATCATCTCAGACTGCTCGATGGCCTCGTCCAATGGAAGCATCTCATCTACTATGCCTCGCTCAATGGCTGTTTTACCATGTTCCTCATTATGGTCTACACCAATGATTCTATGAGCTATATTATTTTTTCGTAGGGAAAGTGCAAACGAACCACCTATAAGTCCTACTCCAATTATTGTTATTACCATAACCTTAAAAATCTTATTTATTCAATCCACTGCGGTAGATACCGTATACATGTACCTGTTGTGCTGTGGCGTATATCTTCTCTATGATGTTGTTGTAATCAGCGGCTGAGTCAAACTCGAAGTCTATGTGGAACATATAGCTCCATGGCTCGTTGGCAACAGGAGACGACTGTATCTTGGTCATATTAACATCTCGCAACTGCTCTAGAACAGACAACAGCGAACCTTGCTCATGTTTGGTTGTGAAGCACAAAGAAGCCTTATTAGCATTTTCAACTATCTGATGGCGGTTGCGCTGTATAATCAAAAAGCGGGTATGGTTATTCTTTATGGTGTGTATGTCTTGGGTAAGAATCTCCAAGCCGAACATCTCGGCAGCAATGTTTCCTGCTACGGCAGCAGCGTTGCGCAAACCTTTCTCAGCAATGTTGCGAGCGGCACCAGCCGTGTCACTCATCTCAACCAAACGCCAAGGATGCTCATCAAGGTAGTCTGAGCTTTGCAACAAAGCGATAGGATGAGAATGAACCTCCTCTATGTCCTCTAGCTTAACTCCTGGCAAGGCTATTAGATGCTGGCGGATAGGCAAATAATATTCTCCAATGATATGCAAGTCAGAATTTTGCAATATAGTATAGTTTGCCAAAATACTACCTGCGATAGAGTTCTCTATGGCCATAACGCCATAGTCGGCCTCGAGGTTCTCCACTCGGCTTGCAAGCTGTCTAAATGTAGTGCAGCAAAGGATTTCTGCATCCTCACCTAAACACTCACGTGCCACAATATGGTGGAATGAGCCTTGATAACCCTGAATTGCTACTTTTGGTTTTTTCATAAGTTTACGTTCTAAACAAAAAAATCCCAGTCATAATGACCGAGATTATATTATTAATTTTATTCTTTAGTATGCAAAATTTTAACAATAAAGTCCCGGTCTACTTTGGCTAAAGTAAAAATAAAAGAAGAAACCAAAATATGACAAAGATGTATTCAACGCTTTACTGTTTTAAGTTTTTATTCTCTGCAAATATATGTAAAATATCCTAGGCTGATTCTACCTTGTATTAATTTTTATGCTTTTTTTCTAAAACTTCCCTTTTTTTAACAAATATTAAAAAGGATATCCCACACCAAAATTAAGTGTCGTATTTCTAAATTCTAGATTTGAAATCCAACGCTCGCCAACAGGCTTATTTGGGTTATGGAGCTTAATACCCCAGTCGAGTCTGAATACAAAGAAGTTGAAGTCCATCCTAAGGCCAAGACCTGTATTGAAGCCCAGCTGCTTATAGAAATCATTAAAATGGAATACACCATCTTCGTCATAATCATCCTCGTTCAAGAACCACACATTACCCAAATCGAAGAACACTGCACCCTTGAACATGCCCCACACAGGGAAACGAGCCTCAAGATTGGTCTCCAATCTGAAATCACCTAGCTGGCTGTCATAGACAACATCCTCGGGTTCGGGCGTAGAACCTGGGCCAAGGGTTCGTGCCTGCCAGCCACGCATACTGTTGCTACCTCCACAGAAGAACAGTCTTTCATAAGGTATGCTGGTAGAGTTGCCATAAGCAAATCCTGCACCCGTATAGAAACGATATACCAACGAGGTTTGAGGACCCAAATAGAATGACTTTGCATAATTTACATCTCCACGCACATACTGCGCATAGCGTATGCCAAAGAGTCTATTATATGTCTCTCCTGCATCTGATGTGTAAGGATCTGAGAACACCGAGCTAAAGGCACTTATAAGGTTGCCGTTTGTCTCTAGGTTCACGCGCCACTTAACAAAATTCAAGTTAGTGTTATTCACACTATTATTATATATGTACGAACCAGAGATACCTCCGATAAGCTGCGACTGATAGCTATTTATAAGATAAGGATTATCTAGACTTTCGAGGTAGTCTTCATCTATATATTTTAGTTTTACCACACTAATATCTATTGGCTTTAGAACATAGTTCTCATGACGATAGGCCGACCACTGATAGCCAAAAGCCGCAGACGACAAAGTTCTGTGATAATAAGGGCGACGCTGCACATCATAAGAAAACTCTAGCTTGGTAATAGCGTTCTTCAATCCATCATATATCTTAAGCCCCGGAGGATGTATAAAGCGAGGGAAGCTCAAAGATACGGTGCCTCCAATCTGAAACGAGTCGTCACTAGAGGTAGAGTTCAAAAACTCATAACCACCTGTAAGACTTATATCCAGAAGCTCAAAGCCCTTGAATATATTCCTATTCTGATAACCCAGCGTGGTCATAATACCATAGTAGGTGGATGCCGTAGTACCCTCTAGCTCCATGGTATAACTCTGCCTTTTGCCAGGTGTACACACAATATTACAATTCAGAAGTCCCTGCTGAGTATAATACTCGGTAGTGTCACCACCCGAAACATCTTTATATGAAATAAGATTATCTACTGATGTAGAGTCGGTGACATCGGTAAACACAATAGACACGGTTTTAAAGTAACCCAAGCCCATAAGTGCATCATAGGTCTGCTGTATCTTTTCGGCATTATATTTATCGCTGGATTGTATGCCTATCAACTCGCGCAGAACAACGGGGCGATAAGAATCCTTATTGTTGGATATGATATGCAGGCCCTGATAGTTCAGTGTGTCTATGGCCTCAGCTGCAACAGAGCCACTATCTGCGGCCATAATAGCAGGTTGAAAATCGGGGAATACATTAATCTTATTTATACGATAGACCTTGCTGTTTTCTAATATAGACTGGCCCGAAGCAGTGTAACCATCAAGGTTCTTGTAGACTACCATCTCCAAATCGACCTTGCGATCTCCCACCGACGAGTCAGCAACATAGCTGATATTAGTAACCTTGAAGTTGTACATACCATCGTTATTGAGCACCTTGGCTATGCGGCCTCTCTCCTTATCAAGCTCATTGATGTCGAATATATCCCCCACTCTTATCAACGAGTTTTTCTGGTCGGCAAGAATTATTGGACCCAAGAAGTCGTCTCTAAAGTTATACTTTATGCTTCCTATACGATAAGGCTCAGACTGTATGGCGGTATACTGCACCTTAGCTCGCTTCTTGGCGGTGTCTAAAGTAAAACCCGTTGATGCTCGCAAGAAACCGCGGCCATACATATATAGGTCCATGTCTCGAACAGATCTATCACACAAGGTACTATCATAGATTACAGGCTCCTCACCTATCTTACGCACAAGTCTACTGAGCCAGCCTTCCTTTTCTGGGTTGGCCAAAGAATACATCCATGCATAGAAGTTAGTACCCAGAAAACGCTTATTGGGGGTCTGCTTAACATATTTATATAGCTCCTCGCCCTGCACTCGTTCCTTGCGCGAAAGGCTATCGGCATCTGCAACACTAACCTCCACCTTTGAAAGAAGGTACTCGCCATCAGACAAGCCACGAGTAACGCTACAAGAACATAGCGCGACGCAACTCAAAAGCAATAGTATTTTGCATAATCTCATGGCAATATAATTTTAGTTACAAAGCTAATATTTTTTTATTATTTTCTTGCAGGTTCATACAACATTCCCTGCCACAGATCCCGCTAACAACAATTTCTCGAAGCGCGACATAATCTGTTCATTGCGTATTATACCCCAATTAGGGCCTGCATGGAAACGAGGGGGTGCCTCGCTAACAAAACGCTCCAAAACAAAGCTAGGGTTCAGCCTAACTAAGATTTCTATAAAAAAGTCTAAATATTCTTCTAGCTCAAAGAAGCTGTAATCGTCTGGATTAAGTGCGTAGTCCTCGGCCATGGCCGTACCCTTAAACATCTGAAGCTGATGAAATTTGACAGTAGTAAGTTCCAACGCATTTATAAGCTCCAGCGACTCTAGCATGGACGATTTGCTCTCAGATGGCAGACCTAGAATAAAGTGTGCCCCAACGTTTATACCGCGCTGGGCAGTCATCTCAACGGCCCTCTGTGCCGTTGCAAAGTCATGACCTCGGTTTATATCCTTGAGCACCTTGTCGTTTGTAGACTCAATGCCATATTCTATGGAAACATAGTAGCCCTTTTCGATAAGCTGGGCAAAGTAATCTAGCTTATATTCGTCCACACAATCGGGACGCGTGCCCACAACAATACCCTTGACACAATCAAACTCTAGGGCTTGATTATATATCTGCTTAAGGTGTTCTAGTGGTGCGTAAGTATTTGAAAAAGACTGAAAATAAGCAAGGTAGCTAGATGCCTTGCGATAGCGGTTAGCATGAAATTCTATACCCTCCTCAAGCTGCTGCTTAACGCTTTTCTCTGCCTTGCAGTAGGACGGACTAAAGGCCTCATTATTACAGAAGCTGCACCCTCCAGTGCTTATATATCCGTCACGGTTGGGGCAGCTGAAGCCTGCGTTTACAGACAACTTCTGTATACGCGAGCCAAAGATACGGCTAAAATAGCGCGCATAGCTATTAAATCTACGCTCATCTCCCCAAGAGTACATAGGCCCCCTACTCTGCTGTTTTGCGTAAGGCAACAATAAACTCTGGGTATAGCAGCCACAAGTGCTCGGTTTGCAACCATAGCTCACGAGCTAGTGCAGGGCGCGTTGGATGCTCGCTCTCTATATCCGACAGATACTCCTGATCAATAGGGTGCTCGGCAGAGATAAACTCCTGATAACAGAAAGGAAAGCTACGTTTAAAATGACGCAACTCGCCCTCAACAATACCTCCATCGCGGCGGAAGTCACTCCACATCTTAAGCACATCTTTCTCGGCATACTTATCGCTCACATCGTTTATAATCTCGTCAAAGAGTTCATACTCCTCCAGTGCCACATAGTTGTATGCAAGCACCTTGGTGCCCTCAAAGTGATCCTCGGGGTCCAAATCGGTTAGTATCTCCATCATGCCTGCCGACATCTCAAAGTCACCAGCCAAGAAGTGGTCTATGGCCGAAGCGTGAATAATGGCCAGTGCCGCCTGCGAGTTCTCATCCTCCCAGTCAAGAACAACCTCGTCTTCGTCAGGAATCAAGTCTATAAGACACTGAAAGGCCTTGAAGCGCACATTACATGCACCCTCAATATCACCCGCGCTCTCAAGCTTGCGCGAACTGCTAAGCTCTAGAGCAAAGTCATACTGCTCGGGCATGTTCTCTGGGTGTACTATAATGTATGTGTTAAGTGCTGTTGGTTTAAACTGCGGTAGATTCATTTTTTCTGAATATGTTGATGAAGTAACAAAGAATTATTAGTGTCAGAACTCCTGCTAGGACATAGCCTACATTAAAAGGCAAAGCTAGCATTTCCCCTGAAATAAACATGTATAACGAACATACATAGCTCATTATTATGGCTGGAACCATGGCTATATATATGTTCTTCCCTTTTTTGAAAAGATATACCGTGATGGCCCACAGAGTAACAACGGCCATGGTCTGGTTTATCCATGCAAAGTAACGCCATATAACATCAAAGTTGACTTGAGTTATAAGGTAGCCCACGGCAAAAAGCGGCAATGAAACACAAAGCCTCTTTCTAAGGCTTTTTTGCTCGATATTAAGAGTGTCGGCAACGATAAGCCTCGCACTGCGAAATGCTGTATCGCCCGAAGATATGGGAGCGGCGACAACACCAAACAACGCCAAGATTCCTCCCACGCGCCCCAAGGTTGTATTTGCGATAAGGTTTACCACCCAGCCTGCGTTCTGCCCATGCTCAGCAAGCGTACTCTGCAAAGCCTCGACTCCACCAAAGAAGGCCATAGCGATAGCTGCCCATACCAAAGCAATGATACTCTCTATTATCATTGCGCCAAAGAAAACGGGACGTCCCTCCTTGGGGTTATTGATGCAGCGAGCCATAAGCGGCGACTGTGTGGCATGAAAGCCTGAAATGGCACCACAAGCAATGGTTATAAATAGCGTAGGTAAGATAGGAAACTTATCAGCATCGACTTTCATATTGCTAAGCGTATTAAGCTCTACCAGATTATAATCGCCAACAAACAGCACTATCATAATCCCCAAGGCCATAAATATCAGTGCTGCACCGAATATAGGATATATCTTGCCTATGATTTTATCTATTGGCAAAAGAGTTGCTAGTATGTAATATAGGAATATCGCCCATATCCAGAATTTTGGCACTGTGATTCCCTCAGCAATACTTAGATTTGTGATGCCTGTCATGCCCTCGATTATGGCTGCTGGACCACAGATAAATACAGCCCCCACAAGAACCATCAATAGCACCGAGAAGCCTCGCATAAATTGCTTTACCGTAACACCCAGATACTTGCCTATTATTTCGGGAAGACTTAGACCTTGATTCTCTAAGGATATCATGCCAGCGAGATAGTCGTGCATAGCACCAAAGAAGATACCCCCCAAGGTTATCCACAAGAAAGCCACGGGACCGTAGGTAGCCCCCAGCACAGCCCCAAAGATAGGACCTAGACCAGCTATGTTGAGCAGCTGAATAAGCAACGTCTTCCACAATGGAAGCGGCACATAATCAACTCCGTCGTAGAGTAACTGTGATGGCACCTGAGGGTTAGCATCTTTCAGAGCAACTTTCTGAAGGTAGCTTCCATACACAAAGTAGGCACCCACAAGCAACACCAAACATATAATAAAAGTAATCATTTATGTTCGCTAAAATTCGGCACGAAGTTACAAATAAACTATAATATTTTTATCCTAAAAACGACTTTTTTAGCCCTAAACATCAAATTAATACAACTAATCAGATATTTATCGTTAAAAAATAATAGATGGTCTTTATTTTGAATACTGTTTTGCAGTATTTAATAACTACCTTTGTTAAAACATAATACCTATTTATGAAAGCATTACTTGTCATTCTTTTGGCCACTCTGACTGTTGGATGTACCAAGAACATCACCTCAACAGAATATCCTGATCTGGACAAAACTATCATAGTATATATGGTTGCCGACAACAACCTCAACACCAATGCCTATAACGACATACAGGAAATGGAGTATGCACTATCGGGTATCGACCAAACGGCAAACCTTATAGTATATATAGACAAGAACTATGACTCGCAGATAGGCTCAACACCTCAGATTCTGAGAATCGTTGCCGACACAGACATCAGCACCATAGCCAGCACCGTAGTCAAGCAGTATAGCGAGCAGGATTCCACAGACCCCACTGTTGTTTCTAAGGTCTTGGACGATATTATGACCACATTCCCTGCCGAGCAATATGGGCTGATACTATGGTCTCATAGCACGGGTTGGCTTGAGGCAGCTGTAAGCTCAACGAGCGCATCATATAGCACAGCAGACTATGGTGGGGCCACAATGCTTTCTTTTGGCAATGACAACGACAATGAAGTAAACAACGACATACTGAGTCAGGCACTACCTACGAACCTAGATTTTATATGGTTCGACTGCTGCCTTATGGGTAATGCCGAGACAATCTACGAATATAGAAATAATGCAGATATTATTATAGCCTCGCCAAATGAGGTATTGTCTTATGGTATGCCCTATGAGAAAACCATGCCCTACCTAATCGACGGCGACTACACGGGGGCAGCCAAGGCTTTCTTCGACCACTACTCTAACCAAGAGAAGGATCTGGTTTCTAACTACTACGTCGATGCTTATGCCACAATAGCCGTTTATCAAACCGACCAAATCGAGAATCTGGCCACCGTAATATCTGAGCAGACCCAACGCTGTGGCGGCTACCCGACAAACCCTAATGTCTCTAGCGTTCAGCGCATGGCCTACGACAGCGACTTCTTGAAGCTATTCTTTGATTTATCCGACGGCATAGACTGCCTATTCGACCAGCAGGCCGTAGATGCTGTGGACGATGCCCTAGATAATCTTATATTGTATAAGGCTGCCACACCAACCTTCGACTACCTATCTATGAATAAGTATTGCGGCATAACATGCTACTTACCCAGAACCAATATTTCTGCAACATCTGACGACAACTATTACAGCACCCTCGACTGGGCTAAGGCCGTAGGTTGGGATTAGGCCTAACATATCTGAAAATAAAATACAAGGAGGATGACTAATAAGCACTCATCTGTTGCCTTACTAGATTTTCAGTTCTGTCCTCACATACGCTTGGTATGCTGCGGAGAACTAAAAACCAGAGCGTTACAGCTAAGCACATCTTAGCCATCCTTACTGAAAAAGATATGGGAATGACTGGCAAGCAATATTGCAGTCATTCCCATATCTTTTATACTATAATTTGTACTGCGAGAGCAGAGACGAAAGTCGCCTTGGTAGTTAAGCGCGATAATTACATTCTCTCTGGA
>JAWXTS010000042.1:0-14029 GCA_044433305.1 Rikenellaceae bacterium
CCGCGATACGGTCGCGAATCTCGCCACCAGTACCTGTTGCAGCTCCGTTGAAAGGCTCTACCGTAGTTGGGAAGTTATGTGTTTCGGCTTTGACAGATATCACGCTCTCAAAGTCCTTGATTTCAAAGTAGTCAGAGGTGTTGTGCGATGCTGGAGCAAACTGCTCTACCTCAGGTCCTTGAAGAAAGGCACAGTTATCTTTATATGCCGATACCACGAGACCAGGGTTCTCCTTAGTGGTTTTTTTGATAAGTCCGAATAGAGTGTCTGGCATGGTCTGCCCATCAATTACAAACTCACCATTAAAGATTTTGTGGCGGCAGTGCTCAGAGTTGACCTGAGAGAAGCCGAACACCTCGCTGTCGCTCAAAGGGCGACCTATGCGCTCTGCAACGCTCTCAAGATATTCAATCTCGTTAGCGTTTAGGGCAAGACCTTCTTGTTTGTTGTACTCAGCGATATTCTCTATGTAGATGATTTTTTCTGCCTGCTTGTTCACCGTAAAGACATCTTGGCCTATGCCATTCTTGTAGATACGTTTAAGCATGGTATCGTAGGTGGCGTCTTCGCTCTTAACGGCAACAAACTCCTCGATACGGCTGATGCCCTCAAGACCCATGTTCTGAGTTATCTCTACGGCATTGGTGCTCCAAGGGGTAATCATCTCACGACGAGGGCCAATGAAGATACCTTCTAGGCTCGCGCTGTCGACTCTGCTGGCACCCGAGAAAAGCCACTCTAAAGCTTGTATCGAAGTGTTGTCTAGATCTTGCTTTGCATCTACCGCAAAGACGTTATTTCCGTTTTTGAAGAAAAAAATCATAGTTTCAAAATTTATTTTTACAAAGGTACAATATCTGCGTCAAATAATAGCCTATTTTTTTGCAGAAAAATCTATGTATCTTTTTATGTGGTTTGCAATGTATTCATTTGAGCAGCCATAGCAATCTACAATAAGCTTGGCTTGCTGGTAATATGGGTTCCTCTGTTCTAGTGCTGAGGCTATAAAATCTTCTAGCTGCTCTTGGTTCAAGTCCTTGATTAGTGGGCGTTTGCTTTTGCCGTGCTCTAGCTGGCGTGCCAGTTGTTTAGGTGTGTTAGACAGGTAAACCGTAAGGCCCCTGCTATTCATAGTATCCATGTTGCTAAGGTGGCATGGAGCCCCTCCTCCCGTTGCGACTATGGTTATATTGGCCTCTGAGTTAAGCTCCGATATGGTCTTATGCTCTAGTTGTCTGAAATACTCTTCTCCCTTGCTGGCAAAAAGCTCAGCTATGCTGCAACCCTCGATTTGCTCTATCAAATGGTCCGTATCTATAAATGCAGCCTCAAATCGCTTTGCGAGCCATCCTCCTATGGTGCTTTTACCACACCCCATATAGCCGACCAAAAATATCAACATAATTAAAATAAGTTCATTTGTTGTCCTTGCTCAGTTTGCTCATTAACCTCGGTCTCCATAACAACATCGTTGTCGACAATGATGTTAGAGTTTGACACTCCTGCACTAGCTGTGCTTTCAGGTGACTCTTGCTCTTTGTCTTGTTCCTCGCCCTGAGGTTCTTGAGCATCGGTAGTATCCACCTGCTTAGGTTCAATAAACTGCAGCTTAGATACTTGGTAGGTTGTTATGCGCTTACCCTTGGCTCTATGTCCTTTGATAGATATAAACTCATTTATGTCTATAACATCTATTGGGCGCGTTTGGTTAGCTCCTCCATAGGTCAGCTCAAGCAGAGGGTAGAGGTCGTTGTTGCGACATACCACAAAAGAGCCATCTTCTGTATCTATAAACGGTTGCACCTTATCCTGACTCTGCTCAGCATAAAAACGTTTTATGTAATAGTAATGTTGCGTAGCGTCAAAGTAGGCTACATTATACACCCTGTGTGGGTCATATTTCTCAACCTCTATTGTGTCCTCGGGGAAGTGAATACCAAGGTCATAGCCCGTAGTGTAGTATTGTCCCTTAGATGTTATAACTATAAGCTTGTCATCTCCCTTGAACTCTCCTAGGGCCTTGCCTCTGCCATCACTATTCAAACGGCGTATCTCCTCATCATACCATATATTCATGCCACCCAAGGTCGAGGTTCCTCGTTCCTTGATAGCTATCTTGTTTATGGCATAGCGTGTAAATAGGTTGCCGTTTGATTGGCGTCCCTTGATGGCTAGCTTGCTGAAATCTAGGTCAGTAATTAGGTTCTTAAGGCGTAGTCGTGGCTTGAAGTAAACCTTCAGCACCTCGGCCTCGCCATTAGGGTTGACACTCATATATATGATGTTTGACTTTGGAGTGCCCTTGGTTAGGTTGTATTCTGCTCCACGTGTCACAGCCTTTATGGCGCAACGTTTCATCATAAGTGGTCCGTTCTGGCCATCTCGATATAAGATGTTGTATATGGTGCGGTCGTCGTTACGTTTGAACACACCTATATAATATATATTCTTGTCGAAGTAGGCTTTGTCACTCACTTTATTAATGGTGTAGCGGCCGTCCTTGGTGATAACGATAACATCGTCTATGTCTGAGCAGTCGCACACAAACTCTTCCTTGCGCATCTGAGTACCTATACCATAGAATCCTTCGGCGCGGTTAACATACAGCTTGGCATTGGCAACAATAACCTTTGTAGCCTCGATGGTGTCAAAGCTGCGTATTTCGGTCTTGCGCGTAAAGTTCTTGCCATATTGTGTTTTGATACGCTCATAGTAGGCTATGGTGTAGTCGTTCAGGTGAGTTATGTTCTTCTTGACTTGTGCTATCTCTGTATCTATGGCTTTGATTTGTTGGTCTGCCTTGCCCAAATCATACTTAGATATACGTTTGATTTTTATCTCTGTAAGTCTGATGATGTCGTCCTTGGTGACTTCATTACGCAACTTGGCCTTGAATGGTTCCAATCCCTTGTCTATGGTCTCTAGCACCTCTTCCCAGCTCTCGCACTCCTCAATATCGCGATATATCTTATTCTCGATAAAGATACGCTCCAAAGAGCAGTTGTGCCATAGGCCTTCCAGCTCGCCCAGACGTATATTCAGCTCCATGCCCAGCAAAGTCTTAGTGCGCTGTGCTGTATTTATCAAGATGTTTTTGATACCCATAAAGTGGGGCTTGTCATCTATAATAACACACGAGTTTGGAGATATTGAAACCTCGCAATCTGTGAAGGCATATAGTGCATCTATGGTGCGGTCCGAAGACTCGTCGTTGCTTACGTGGATGATAATCTCCACCTTGTCGGCGGTGTTGTCGTCGACACGTTTAATCTTTATCTTGCCCTTGTCGTTGGCTTTTATGATAGACTCTTTTATAGACTCTGTGGTTGTTCCGTAAGGTATTTCGCTGATAGACAGAGTTCTTTTGTCTATTTTATTTATGCGAGCACGTACTCTAATAGCACCTCCTCTAAGGCCGTCGTTGTAGCGCGAGCAATCGGCTATACCGCCCGTCGCAAAGTCGGGAAGAATCTCAAAGTCCTCACCCTTAAGCGTTGCTATCGAAGCATCTATAAGCTCGTTGAAGTTGTGAGGTAGTATCTTTGAGGCCAGACCTACGGCGATACCCTCAACGCCCTGAGCAAGTAGCAGAGGGAACTTGACAGGCAAGGTCACAGGTTCCTGATTACGGCCATCATACGAGAGCATCCACTCTGTGGTCTTTGGGTTGAAGACCACATCCAGTGCAAACTTAGATAGTCGAGCCTCGATATAACGTGGTGCTGCCGCGCTGTCTCCCGTAAGAACATTACCCCAGTTACCCTGACAGTCTATAAGCAGGTCTTTCTGGCCCAGTTGAGTCAGTGCATCACCAATAGAGGCGTCACCGTGAGGGTGATACTGCATGGTGGCTCCAATAATGTTGGCCACCTTATTATATCGTCCATCGTCCATCTTGCGCATGGTGTGCAAGATACGTCGCTGAACGGGTTTCAATCCATCGTCTATATATGGTACGGCACGCTCCAGAATAACATAAGAAGCATAGTCCAAAAACCACTCTTTGTACATGCCTGTTAGCTTATGTCGTCCAGAGGTGTCTTCGGTTAGCTGAGCGTACTTTCCAGCAATAGCAGGCAGGGCAGCTTGTTTCTGCTCTGTCGCTTTAGGGCTTTGCTCTTGGGTAGGTTCCATGCCTTTGTTTATATCTTGTTCTATCATAAAAAATATATCTTTTTTTTAAGCTATCTCTTCAACATAATCGGCCTCGACTCTAAGGTTGCCGATGATAAATCCTTGACGCTCGCCACTGTTCTTGCCCATATAAAAGTCTAGTAGTTCGTGGATAGGGTCTTCTTTGGTTAGGCGCACTTTCTCTAGGCGCATGTTCTCGCCGATAAACTCCTTGAACTCGTCGGCCGAGATTTCTCCCAGTCCCTTGAATCGTGTGATTTCAGGGTTAGAACCTAGGCGAGAGATTGCTTTCTTGCGTTCCTCTTCGCTATAACAGTAGATGGTTTCCTTCTTGTTCCTAACGCGGAATAGAGGGGTCTGTAATATGTGTAAGTGTCCTGTTCGTATTATGTCGGGGAAGAACTGCAAGAAGAAGGTCATTATCAGCAAGCGGATGTGCATACCGTCCACATCGGCATCTGTGGCGATGATAACCTTGTTGTAGCGTAGATTGTCTAGACTGTCTTCTATGTTTAGTGCTGCTTGAAGCAGGTTAAACTCCTCGTTTTCATATACTATTTTCTTGGTCAGTCCGTAGCAGTTTAGCGGTTTACCTCTTAGGCTGAATACGGCTTGCGTATTTACGTCGCGACTCTTGGTGATAGATCCACTAGCCGAGTTACCCTCGGTGATGAATATCATAGACTCCTCGGCGCGGTTGTTTTTCTCGTTAAGGTGTATGCGGCAATCGCGCAACTTGCGATTGTTGAGGCTTACTTTCTTGGCCATCTCGCGAGCCTTTTTCTTTACGCCTGATATGGCCTTGCGTTCCTTCTCGTTGTATTGTATTTTCTTGAGTAGGATGTCGGCTGTTTCATGGTTCTTGTGCAAGAAGTTGTCGAGGTTGAGACCCAAGAAGTCGATAATGAAATTACGCACAGACGGCCCCTCGGGACCTATGTCACGAGAACCCAGCTTGGTCTTTGTTTGTCCCTCAAACTCTGGTTCCTCGACCTTGATGCTTACCGCAGCAACAATAGAGGTACGTATATCTGATGGCTCAAAGTCCTTGCGGAAAAATTCTTTTATGGTTTTGGCCACACCCTCGCGGAAGGCTGCCTGATGGGTTCCTCCTTGTGTGGTATATTGGCCATTTACAAATGAGTAGTAGGTTTCGTTATAACCGTTGCTGTGGGTTATAACTATCTCTATGTCGTTGCCTTTTAGGTGTATAGGTGCGTATAGAGGGTCGTCATTCATATTTTCGTTTAGCAGATCGAGTAGTCCGTTTTTAGAAACAAATGAGTTGCCGTTAAAGTTGATTACAAGACCCGCATTGAGGTAGGTGTAATTCTTTATCATGGTCTCGATAAATTCGAGATTGTATTCATAGGGGCCGAACACCGACTCGTCGGCAATAAAAGATGTTATAGTGCCATTAACTTCTTTAAGTCCACTTTCCTGCACGTCGTCTTTGATTACCCCGGCAGAGAAAGATACCATGCGTGATTCTCCCTCGCGCACACTACGTATTCTAAAGTCGTTGGATAGTGCGTTCACAGCCTTGATACCAACGCCATTAAGACCCACGGATTTCTTGAAGGCTTCAGAGTCGTACTTGGCTCCAGTGTTCATCTTAGATGCCACATCAGCCAGCTTGCCTAGTGGAATACCGCGGCCATAGTCGCGCACCGTTAGGCACTTGTTCTCAAGTGTTATATCTATCTTTTTACCAAAGCCCATGGCGTACTCGTCAATAGAGTTGTCTAGCACCTCCTTGATAAGTATATAAATTCCGTCTTCTGGGTTGGTTCCATCGCCTAGACGGCCAATATACATACCGGGGCGGCGACGTATATGCTCCTTCCAGTCGAGGGTTTGGATTTGGTCTTCTCCGTAGTTGGCAACTACACTCATATCTTTAATCTTTATTCGTTATTCTTGGTTGTATAGGTCTTCTCTGAATATCTTGTGCTGGGCTAACATCATGGCGTTAATCTCTTTGGCGAGGTCTTTTTCGCTAGAGGCGGCAACCGTAGATGCTGGTATAGGGTCCAAGACTTTTATCTTGAAGGTGTGGGGGCGTTGAACTATTTTGTTCTTCACCACCGTGCCTGTTCCTTCGGTAACTATTGGTATTATGTCCACCCCTGCTTGCTTGGCTAGCAGGAAGGCTCCGTCTTTGAAGCGAGCGATACGTCCTGTCTTTGAGCGTGTGCCCTCAGGGAATATTGTTATTGAGACTCCTCGTGATAGATGTTTCTTACCTAGCTTGAGTAGTTTGCTGAGGCTCTTAGGGTCTTTGCGTTTTATGGCTATATCTTGGTTCATGAGCATCACCTGACCCATGATAGGTACTTTGTAGACTTCCTGTTTCGACACCCATTTGAAATGTATCGGCAGAGACTGTATCAGCGGTATGTCGTACATGGATTGGTGATTAACCACTATCACGTGAGGTTTTTTTGTGTCTATCTTTTCTAGTCCTTCGATTTGAATTTTCCACCCAGGCACAGCAAATACTAGTCGAGACCACCATGAAGATGTGCGGTTGAGCACTGCTCTGGTTTTGTCGAATAGGACAGTCAACAAAAAGACCACCACCATAAACAGAAAATATACTATTGTCAGTGGTGTTATTAAAATATAGTATAATATTGTAGTTATCATTGTGTTAGATGTTTTTACTTAGTTTTATAGGTTAACTAGAATTATCTTCAATACAGTCAACTTGCAATTATACTAATTTTTAATCGATTTTCAAGGGCTTTTTAATTATCTTTGTTAACATTTTATCATCAATCCAAACTCAGTGTTTCATTATTAAAAGCCAGCTTTTTGATACTATTTGCAATAGTATGGTTGAGTTTAGGAAAAAATACTTACTTTTGGAGCAAAATTAACCCAAATTTAATTTTCTATATAATGAAAGCATACGTTTTCCCTGGTCAGGGAGCACAATTTACAGGCATGGGTAAAGAGCTATACGATAACTCTCCTCTAGCCAAAGAAATGTTCGAGAAAGCCAATGAAATCCTTGGCTTCAATATTACAGATATCATGTTTAATGGTACCCCAGAACAACTAAAACAAACTAATGTAACTCAGCCAGCGGTGTTCCTACACTCTGTAATCTTGGCTAAGACATTGCCAGATTTCGCTCCAGATATGGTTGCTGGTCACTCTTTGGGTGAGTTTAGCGCGTTGGTGTCTGTGGGTGCTCTAGACTTTGAAGATGGTCTTAAACTTGTGGCTGCTCGTGCCGCTGCAATGCAAAAAGCATGTGAGCTAAACCCTTCAACCATGGCCGCCATTATCGGTCTTGAGGATAGCGTTGTAGAAGAGGTTTGTAATAGCATAGATGGTGTTGTTGTTGCTGCAAACTACAACTGCCCAGGACAGCTTGTTATCTCTGGTACTATGGAGGCTATTGACGCTGCTTGCGCCATGCTTACAGAGAAGGGTGCTAAACGTGCTCTTAAGCTAGCTGTTGGCGGAGCGTTCCACTCACCACTTATGGAGCCTGCACGTGTAGAGCTTGAGGCTGCTATCGCTGCTGCACCATTCAAAACTCCTATCGCTCCAGTTTATCAGAATGTGGATGCAAAACCTTATACTGACCCAGAGCAAATCAAAGCTAACCTAATAGCTCAGCTTACGGCTCCAGTACGTTGGACTCAGATTTCTAAGAATATGATTGCTGACGGTCTTACGGAGCTTGTTGAACTAGGCCCAGGCACAGTGCTTCAAGGTTTGGTTAAGAAAGTTAGCCGCGAGGTAGTGTGTGAGTCACGCCAAGCATAATCTAACTATTTCTAAAAAACAAAAAAGGAAGCCGCAGTGGCTTCCTTTTTTGTTGCTATACAACTTCTATTATTTCGTCTATATCTAGACGCGACTTGGGCAGTGAGGCGTTGAAGTCTGCATCAGAGCGGTAGCCAATGGCGACTATAAAGGATGCAGTAAAGCCTTTTTCTAGGAGTCTAAATTCTTGGTTTAGCACCTTTGTGTAGCAACCCTCCATGGGCAGAGCATCTAATCCCAAGGCTGCCACCCCAAGCAGGAAGTTGCCCAGATTAAGATATACCTGTTTCTCGAACCAGTGTTGTTGGTCCTTGAGGTCGTACTTGTGCATATCGGCAAAGATGCCGCGTCCAGTGTGGTTCTGAGCCTTGAACTCGGGAGAGGCAAAACGACCGTCCTTATCTTCCTTGTCTGATAGGTGGTCCATATACTCGCTGTTGGCACAAACGCGCGTTGCGAAGATAACCACGGCCGAAGCATCTAGCACCTTCTGTTCGTTGAACCTGAAGAAGCCCGTCGTGGCCTTTGCAATTTTAGATTTGCTGGCCTCGGACTCTGCAATAATAAAATGCCATGGTTGGATATTGGTTGACGAGGGAGACTTTTGCAGCAGGGTCTTCACCTTGTCCATGGTCTTTGTGTCAATCTTTTTTGTCGGGTCAAACTCCTTTGTCGAGTAGCGACGCTCTAGTACTTTGATAATGTCCATTGCTTGTTTTTTATGATTATTAAACCACTATTGCAAGCCTTGTGCCTTTTGTTGATGGACATTTATATAAAAAAGAACGACTAACAAACCGTGTGCTTGTTAGTCGTTTCTTTTAATCTAGTAAATCTCTTTCACTTTCAGGACTTCAAAGGCTGCTGTTTTGCCATCTATTGTCTCAACAAGTTTTTTGAAGTGGTCGCTGCTCTCGTGAATATCAAGGTCTTCTTGTGATTTCCAGTGCTCGAAGATAACATATTTTAGAGGTTCTTTAAGGTCTTGGTGTAGCACGTATGATATGTTGCCTTCTTCTTTGCGGGTGTTGTCAACAACTTCTTTTAGTGCCTCGAATATCAACTCGTTATACTGACTTTTTGCAGTTATGACAGCAGCAATTTTTAGTTCTTTTTCCATTTTAATAAATTTTAATATCTATGTTTGTTCGACAAAGATAATGCAAAAAAATGAGTCTTGATTCACCGTTTCCCATAAATTTTAATACATTTGTGTTAATAAATTACATATATAATATGAAAAAGATAGCAATGATTACGGGGGCAACCTCTGGAATTGGAGAGGCAACGGCACAACGCTTTGCCCGTGAGGGTTATAACTTGATAATCACAGGCCGCAGGGCTGATAGGCTTGATGCTCTTAAAGAGTCTCTTGAGGCAAGCTCAGGAGCTAGAGTGTTGGCTCTTAACTTTGATGTTAGAAACCGCGCCGAGTGTGAGGCTGCTGTGGAGTCTATACCTCAGGATTTCCGTACCATAGACGTGCTTGTAAATAATGCTGGCTTGGCTTCAGGCTTGGAGCATATCGAGCTTGGTAATCCAGATGATTGGGACGCTATGATAGACACAAATGTCAAGGGACTTATGTATATTACGCGTGTAGTGTCTAAGATTATGATAGATAATGGTCGTGGCCATATCATAAATTTAGGTTCTATTGCAGGTACTCAGGCCTATGAGAATGGTGCTGCCTACTGTGCCTCGAAACACGCTGTGCACGCTTTGAGTCAAGGTATGAGAATAGACCTACTTAAGAAAGGAATCAAGGTTACTGAGGTGCGCCCAGGTATGGTTGAGACCGAGTTTTCGGTGGTTCGCTTCCATGGTGACAAGGCCAAGGCTGATGCCGTTTATAATGGTGTTAAGCCGCTTGTAGCCGAGGATATAGCCGAGACAATCTATTGGGCCGTGTCGCTACCAGCTCATGTAAATATCGACGATATAGTAATGACCCCTGTTGCGCAAGCCAACGCCTACTATACTCATCGCAGTAATTAAATAGATAAGGGGATGACTACAATTAAAGTGCCCCCGAAAAGTTAGATAAAAACTTTTCGGGGGCACTTCACAATGTTACTTGTTGGTCATTCCCTTTTATCTAAGGATGGATAAGAAGTATTTAACTGCAACGTTCTGGTTTTTTGTCCTCCGCAGCATACTTATGCGTATGTGAGGACAGGACAGGAAATATAGTAAGGCAGCAGGTGAGTGCTTATTACCCATCCTCTTGCTTTATTCTCTTACATAGCAATTCTCAATGACAGCCATATACATCTTGTGCACGCCGCCGCGAGTGTAGCAGTTGCTGAAAATCTCTTGGTCTATAAAATCGTCCTTGCTCATGTTGTGCCCATAAATCTTGCGGCACTCAAGCACCATGCGCGCTTGGCTAAAAGCAGGGTTGCCTTTTTCGGTGAAGATAGGGCTGAGACCTGCCTCGGCGACCTTGTCGCAGTCGCGGCCAGAGACCTTGCCAAGTAGTGCTAGGGCCTCGCGCTGAGAGTCACCAAAGAACGAAAGAGTGAAGCAGTCAGACTCCTCAACAAAATCGAAAGTGTAACGCTCGGGGCGCACAAAGATGGTAGCTATGGGCTTGTTGGCATAGAAGCCTATCGAACCCCAGTTGGCTGTCATGGTATTAAACTTGTCGCTGTCGCCCGCGCTAATAAGCATCCATTCCTTGCCTATTAGTTTAATCATATTGTCGTCAAGCTTTGCTGGCTCGACTATTTTATAGTTTTCCATAATTATGTTGTTTTATAGATTTACCAAGTGTAGAGGTGCATCTGGACCCAGTGAGATACCTAGGTACAGCCATATCACTACGAAGATAGTCCACGAAACAAGGAACGCAAGGGAGTAGGGCAGCATGGTAGATATTATGGTGCCCAAGCCTGATTCGGGTCTATATTTCTGGAAGTAGACTATGATAAGCGGAAAGTAAGACATCATAGGGGTTATGATGTTTGTGGTGCTGTCGCCTATTCTGTATGCACACTGTGCCAGCTCGGGCGTGTAGCCAAGCATCATAAACATAGGCACTACGATGGGTGCTAGAAGCAACCACTTTGCACTTGCCGAGCCAATAACAAGGTTGGTCATGGCCGAGAAAAGTATGGTCATAAGAACCAAAGGTATAAGTCCCACGTTCAGGCTCTGAATAACGTTCACACCTTTTATGGCTATCACCATGCCAAGGTTGCTGTCGTTGAACCATGATATGAACTGTGCTGCAAAGAACACTAGCACAAAGTACGAGGTCATGCCGCTGATGCTGCTGTTCATGTTGTTTAGTATGTCCTTAGATGATGTGAACTGCCTGGTGATAAAGCCATAGACAAGACCGCTTGTGGCTGCGATGAAGAACAGCAGGGCTACGAATCCGCGGAACACCACCGACTTGAATACCGAGTTGGTTTGGATGTCGCGAAAGAAGCCGTCCTTAGGCACTACGCCGTATGCCAGTATTGCAATCCATGCTAGTATGGTTATTGAGGCCCACATTAGACCTTTCTTCTCTAATGGAGTAAGCGGCTTAAGAGGTTCTATGGCCACAGCTCCGCTATAACTGCCAAGGCGTGGCTCTACAACTTTGCTAGTCACTATTGTGCCCACGGCGGCGATAATTACAGTCGACACGCACATAAAATAGTAGTTTGATAGAGTGCCCACAACATAGCTAGGGTCTACGATTTCGGCTGCTGTGGTTGTAATGCCCGAGAGTAGAACATCTGTGCTTGATACTAAGAGGTTGGCTGAGAATCCACCCGACACACCAGCAAAGGCTGCTGCCATGCCTGCCAGAGGGTTGCGCCCTAGGGAGTGGAATATAACACCACCGATGGGAATAACTAGGATATAACCTATGTCAGAGGCGAGGTTTGAAACGATACCCGTCATGACAATCATGAAGGTCACGCTTGTGCCCTGTATGCGTGAGAGCATGGCTACTATGGCGGCTCTAATGAGTCCGCTGCCCTCGGCAATACCTACTCCGAGCATGGCCACGAAGACTATGCCTAGAGGGGCAAAGCCCGTGAAGTTGGTGGCTAGGGTGAGCAGGATGTTGTGTATTCCCTCGCGCGAAAGCATGTTTTTTACGGTAATCACCTCTCCGCTGCTTGGGCTTATGCCGCCCCAGCTCAGTGCGCTGCCTAGTGCCGATACTAGCAGAACAAACAAGGCTAGCATAGCAAATAGGTAAGTTGGTGCGGGAAGAGCGTTACCTACTCGTTCTACTGATGATAAAAAGCGATCTAGGATCGTTGTTTTTTTGTTCATATTATGATTTTTGATATTCGGCAAAGATAGTAAATAAAATTGGTAAATTGTGATTAACTTTGTAAAGCTATGTTAGGCATGGGCTCGTTTGTTTGTCGTGCGGTGCTTGGTCGTACCTGTAAGGAGAACATTCGAGTGCCGTGCCTTTTTTGTGGTTCATATCTGGCAAACACCAAACCATATATAACACCAACCCCCTATAATATTTATGAAAATAGAATAGGGGTCTGTATATATTCTGATTAAAGCGCGTGGGCCTATCGGCGAAAGACCTTAAATTTATGTCCCGAAGAACGTTTGTTCTCTGGGGGTAGTTGCATGTAATCGCCATAAACATTGGTAAGATATTCTTTGTAGCCAACAGGGGCGTCGTATTGCTTGCCCTCAAAGTCGACTTTCACGCTAGATGAAAAAAGTTCGGCACGGCAAATCTCACGCTTACCATAGCCCCAAACCACAATGCCTTTATAGTCTGTATTGGTATTGTTGTACTTGCAGCCCACACGTGTAAGTGAACGACAAAGAGCTGAAACTGACATAGGCAAAAGAAAGATGCGTGCTATTAGGTGGACTATCGACTTTAGAATCCTATGACGATTAAAGCGCAATCTCTTAAGTCGCATGCACTTACGTATGAGTTTGATACGAGAAATAAGTCGAGAGCGGCTGCGACGCTCATTAGGAATATTGTCGATAGGGAATATATCTATATTTACACCCAGATGGCTGTTCTTGTCGGTGTACTTAAGCTCTGTACACAATGTATGATTATCGGATACCTTGATAAAAGGGTAGACATAGTCTTTGAACTTGGTGTGCTCTAGAATCGTCATGTCCTTGTGAGTGAACTCTGCTGATAGCCTTTGATAGTCATCTCGTAGCATCATAATGTCAATGTCATCATCCCAAGGAATATAACCCTTGTGGCGCACGGCACCAAGCAATGTTCCTCCGCACAGAAAATAACGTATATTATTGGCGTCACAAAACTCAACAATGGCATCTAAGATTTTGATTTGTAATGCACGTATTTCGCTGATAGTTAACTCTTTCATTATAAATTATTATATGTCTTTACTTATCTAATTTCACATCAAATACTTGTCCGCTATCACTGCTCAATAGGGCAGAAACAGAGGCCTCGGCAACCTGCTCTGCTGTTAGAAGTGTTTGAGCATCCTCCTGCCCAAAGTTCTTGACTCTCATTGGGGTGTTTGTTCTCTCGGGGTTAATACAATTTACGCGTATCTTGTCTACACTCCATTCGGTGGCTATGGCCTGCACAAAGTTTACAACCGCAGCTTTGGTAGAAGAATAAAGGCTATAATAAGCACGGCCGCGAGTATATGAGCTTGAGGTGTATAGCAGTAGTGCCCCAGAAGTTTGTTTGAGGTATTGATGTGATTCACGAGCCACGTTAATCATCCCTCGTATATTGGTGTTTATGATTGCTTCTATCTCGTCCATAGGTGTTGTTACCAGAGGACGTTTTATTAATATGGCTGCCGTGTTAATGACATAGTCTATCTTGGAGTGTGTGTCATAGACAGATTTTAGTGCTTGGGCCACATTCTCAGCATCACATATATCCACATTATTTTGACTGCGCGAGAAAGACACTACCGTGCAACCCAACTTGTTGAGCAGCTCTAAAATGGCCTGTCCTATGCCATAGCTGCCTCCAAAGATTACCACCACCTTGCCCACAAAGATATCTTCTGTGAGCGCGGGAACAAGTTTTTCTGATTTGAGTTGGAATAGTTTGTCGAGAAGGAAGATGTTCTCCTTGTAGGTGAGTTTCATATTTTGCTCCTCGCCCTCTTCGACGTAT
>JAWXTS010000043.1:0-13976 GCA_044433305.1 Rikenellaceae bacterium
TATCGGCAAAGAACTCGGTTATGGCAACAGCTATTATCCCTCCAACCTCGTTAGCCTCAGACAGCTCCTCAACGCTTGCTACCGACAGAGCCTCCATGGTCTTGAAGTGACGGGCAAGGTATTTGGCCGTTGTTTCACCAACATGGCGTATGCCCAAGCCATAGAGAACACGCTCAAAGGAATTATCTTTCGAGGCCCTTACTCCGCTGATTATACGCTCGGCAGACTTGGCTCCCAAACGAGGTAGCTCGGCCATTTCACCCACATCAAGAGTATATAAATCGGCTATGCTATTTATCATCCCCCTATCATACAACAGCTGCACAGTATCTTCTCCAAGCCCATCAATGTTCATAGCCTTGCGCGAGATGAAGTGCAGAATCTTACCCACAATCTGTGGCGGACAATTCTTAGCATTTGGGCAGTAGTGACGTACCCCACCCTCTTCTTTCACAAGCTTTGCACCACACTCTGGGCACGATTCGATAAACACAAAAGCCTTGCTCTTAGCCTGTCTTTGAGTTAAATCTACACCCATAATCTTAGGGATAATCTCTCCTCCCTTTTCTACATAGACCATATCCGAAACCCTGACATCCAAGGTTTCTATAATGTCGGCATTATGCAGGGATGCTCTCTTGACCACCGTGCCCGACAGCTGCACTGGCTCAAGGTTGGCCACAGGAGTGACAACACCCGTGCGCCCCACCTGAAAGTCTATACTCTCAAGGCGTGTTAGTGCAGACTCGGCCTTGAACTTGTAGGCCACAGCCCAACGAGGAGCTTTAGCAGTGGCTCCAAGCCCACGCTGATGACGATACTCGTTGACCTTAACAACAGCTCCGTCGGTAGCATATCCTAGCTCAGCACGAGCCGAATCCCAATGGTTTATAAACTCAAATATATCTTTTGCACTATGGCACAATTTCATATCCGTAGACACCTTAAAACCCCACTCACGCGCCTTGCTAAGGTTCTCGAAGTGGCTCTCAAATGGCAGACCCTCGCCCTGAATACCATACAAGAAACAATCTAAGCCACGCTGGGCCACAATGGCCGAGTTCTGCATCTTAAGAGTTCCAGCGGCAGCATTACGGGCATTGGCAAATGGAGCATCTCCTATCTCTTCACGCTCGGCATTAAGCCTATCAAAGGATGAATAAGGCATAAATATCTCGCCACGAATCTCAAAGAAGCTAGGATAATCATCGCCCTGAAGCCTCAACGGAACGCTCTTTATGGTTCTCACATTGGCCGTGACATCATCGCCAACCGTACCATCACCACGTGTTAGGGCTTGGGTCAACACGCCATTTTCGTAGGTTAGGGAGATAGCCGTGCCGTCAAACTTAAGCTCACACACAAAGTCAACCTGCGACAGCTCACGCTCAATGCGCTCTACGAACTCGCCCATCTCTGCCAAAGAATAGGTATTAGACAAAGACATCATGGCATAGCGGTGGGAAACCTGATTAAACGATTCTACAATATCGCTTCCGACCCTCTGGCTAGGCGAAGAAGAATCAAAGAACTCTGGATTCTGCAACTCAAGTTCACACAGCTCGCTCAAGCGCAAATCGTACTCATAATCACTAACAGTTGGAGAGTTGAGCACATAGTACTGATGATTGAAATTGTTGAGCTCAGCACGCAGAGACTCTATTTTTTGTTTTATTTCGGCTTTATTCATAGCGTAAAGGTAGCGTTTTTTGCAGAAATTTAAATATTTTTTCGCAAACCTTATTTTGGATTTATAAAATTTGTGTAATATTGCAGAAAATTTTCCCACAATAGGATATGACAAAAGTAAGAAACATGAAGAAGAGGCTAGTAATAAGCTACGACAATTTAACACCAGAACTAAAAGAAGAAGTAAAAGCTCAACACCCTAACGGATTCAATGACAGCATGATGCGTATAGATAAGGGGGCTGATGATTTCTTCTACGCAATAGTTCTTGAAACAGAAGAAATAAACTATCTCATTAAGATAGATGTGAAGATAGACGACAAAGTAGATGACGACGACCACTTCGATGATGACGAAATAAAAGACACTGACGATCTTATATCTACTGGTGATGAACAGTTTGGCGAAGAAAACTAAAGATTCAAACCATCAATTCAACCAGACAAAACATAAAAATACCCACTAAAGCATAAAAACTTTAGTGGGTATTTTTTATCTTAAAAAAACAATTATTTATCAGCACACAACTTCCACACTAGGGCCGAAGCACCAAGCACAGCGGCATTCTTGCCATCAATGCTAGATGCCAAAAGTTTTACTTTATTTCTGAAGTTGCTCATCATATGTTGCTCCATATATTTTTTCGTTGGCTCAAAGATATATTTTCCAGCCTTGGCAAGCCCGCCAAAAAGGAAAATAGCCTCAGGCGAAGTCATAACAGCGGCATCAGCCAGTGCGTGACCAAGCACCATGCCCGTATATTCATAGGCTTCGATTGCTAGCTTATCGCCCTCAAGAGCAGCCTGAGTAATCATCTGAGCAGTAAGCTGATTGTAACTCACATCACGAAAAGCACTAGGCGCGGTTGAATCGGCCATAAGTTTAAATATGGTGCGCTTGATACCCGTTGCCGAAACATAGGTCTCAAGGCAGCCCTTGCGACCACAGCCACATATTCTACCTGTATGGTTAACGGTAATATGTCCCAGCTCACCAGCAAAACCATCATGTCCGTAGACCAGATGGCCTCCGCTGACAACACCGCTACCAAGGCCAGTACCCAAGGTTATAACTATAAAGTCTTTCATATCCTTGGCACCTCCATAGGTCATCTCGCCTATGGCTGCTGCATTAGCGTCATTGGTAATAAAGATTGGCACCATAGGGAAGAATGGCTGCATCTTCTCGACAAAAGGAACCACACCCTGCCATTTTAGGTTAGGTGCATTTTCTATTGTGCCCCTAAAATAATTTGCATTTGGAGCACCAACGCCTATGCCCTGCAACTCATAGTCAAAGTCTAAACTATCGAGCTGAGATCTCACTCTCTGAGCCAATGATGAGATAAAATCATCTACTTTAATATAGTCCTGAGTCGATATGACTCCCTCGCAAAATACATTGCCCTGATTGTCAACAATGCCGTACACTGTATTGGTACCGCCAATGTCTATGCCTACTGAAACTTTCATTCTCATTAAATTTACTTCAAAAGTAATATTTATTTACTGCAAATACAATACATATTTAGGAATAAATTTGGGAATACGATAATTTTCGCCCAACTTTGTGGTGTATAAAACCCATAAGTGATGTATACCCACCAACAAATATGTGAACATATAGAGCAGTATATTCAGGATTATAAGTTTGAAACTATAAGCCCTGAATTATTTGAGCCAATAGCATATACCATCAAACAGCCAGGTAAGAGAATCAGACCTACGCTAGCAGCTCTGAGCTATAACCTATTCTGTGACAACCTTGAAAAGCTGTGGCCTGTGGCTGTGGCCATAGAGATGTTCCACAATTTCACACTGCTGCATGACGATATTATGGACAACTCTATGCTCAGACGTAATATGCCAACCGTACACGCAAAGTGGGGAGCTAACTCGGCCATTCTTTCGGGTGACGCCATGCTTATAGAATCTTACAAACTTTTGGAGAATACTCCATCCGAGATACTACCCGAGGTGCTAGCTATATTCAACGCCACCTCTCGCGGAGTGTGCGAGGGACAGCAGATGGACATGGCCTTTGAGGACAGAGACGATGTCGAGCTTTCAGAGTATATCGTTATGATAGGGCTTAAGACAGCCATCCTGCTTGAAGGAGCCATGAAGATAGGCGCGCTAATGGGTGGAGCAAGCCTTGAGCAGGCATCGACCATAGCCCACTACGGCTATTTGATAGGACTTGCATTCCAGATTCAAGATGACATCCTTGACTTATACGCAGACAGCAAGAACTTTGGCAAGCCCATAGGTGGCGACATTATAGAGGGAAAGAAGTGTTACCTGCTACTAGCCGCTCTAGAGCAGGCCTCGCAAAGTCAAAAACAAGATCTTCAGGGTATTATAAGTAGCAAAAACATAGACCCTCAAGAAAAGATAAACAATGTAAGGGCTATATACGACAGTCTCAACATAAAAGAAATAGCAACCAGTGCCGTTGAAGAGGGATTTGCTCAGGCAGACGAGATACTAGAAAATAGTGGCATCGAAAGCTCAAAGTTAGAAGAACTTAGGAGTTTTGTTCAGAACTTAAAAAATCGCAACAAATAGATATGATAACAAACAGAAATGAGGTTGAGATAATGGCCCCCGTAGGCTCTTACGAATCTCTAGCAGCAGCCATACAGGCTGGTGCCAACTCAGTATATTTTGGTGTCGAGCAACTTAACATGCGCTCGCGCTCGGCTGCCAACTTCACCCTTGTGGACCTTGCCAAGATAGTGGCCAAGGCACGCGAGCACAATGTAAAAACATATCTTACTGTAAATACGGTGCTCTATGACCAAGACATAGAGACCATGCACGCCATTATGGACTGTGCAAAAAAAGAGGGCATAACAGCCATCATAGCCTCTGACCAAGCAGCCATACTATATGCTTCGAGCATAGGCCTTGAGGTGCACATATCTACTCAGCTCAACGTCTCTAACTTCGAGACCTTGAAATTCTACGCCCAGTATGCTGACGTTATTGTACTTGCCAGAGAGCTTACCATAGACAAGATAAAAGCTATATCAGAGAAAATCAAGGAGACCAACCTACGCGGACCAAGCGGCGAGCTGGTACAGATAGAGATGTTTGCCCACGGAGCACTTTGCATGGCTATTTCGGGCAAGTGTTATTTGAGCCTTCATGATAACGACTGCTCGGCCAACCGCGGTGCCTGCCGACAGATATGTCGTCGTAGCTACAATGTCACCGACAGCGAAACGGGCGAAGAACTGAAAATCGAAAACCATTATATAATGTCTCCTAAAGACTTATGCACAATAGACTTCCTTGACAAGTTTATTGATGCAGGAGTGAGAGTGCTTAAGATTGAGGGGCGTGCCCGCTCGGCCGAATACGTCAAGCGCGTTTGTGAGTGCTACAACACAGCCCTAGAGGCTATGGCGCAAGGCACATACACCCAAGAGCTAAAATATGAGCTTGTAGAAAAACTGAAGACCGTATTCAATCGTGGATTCTGGGGTGGCTACTACATGGGTGAGCGTGCAGGCGAGTGGTGTGGCAACTACGGCTCGACAGCAACTCAGCGCAAGGTGTATGTGGGTAAAGTGACCAACTTCTTTGGCAATGCCAGTGTGGCCGAAGTTCAGATTGAGGCCTCGCCACTAGAGCTTGGTGAGCAGATTCTATTTATGGGAGAAACAACGGGCGTGCTAGAAATGGACGTCGAAGAGATACGCGTAGCACTAAAACCAGTCGAAAGAACAGTACAAGGCGAGCTTTGCTCTATCAAAACGCCTTCTAAGGTACGTCGTGGCGACAAGCTATACAAGATGGTATCAACAACAGAGGAGTAGAATCACACAAGACCCTACCCCTCTATTTAACTTATTATCTGAACGCCACGATATTATTTGGCGTGGTGTTCAGCAAATATCTTCATGCGCTCATCAAGTAGCGCATACTGATTGTCTTTTATAAATGATGTGCAAACGCGAAGGCCCTGTTGCAGGCTACCCGTGGTATCTAGCGCAATGGCACTAACACCGTAGTAAAGCAACTCGCGCATAAGCTCTCCGCCACTCATATTTCCGTATCCTATGGTGAAATAGAAGCCACTGCCTATATCCTCGCCCATGTCATTGTCATAGATGATATGGAAACCATGATTGCAGAATATCTCTTTTAGCTTCTCGGCCCTACGTCCATACTCCTGCACAGACTCCAAAAAGTTATACTCTCCATTGTTGGCCGCCTTGAACATAGCCGCCAAAGCATGCTGCGAACTGTGAGCAACGCCAGAAGATAGTGTATAAAGGACTCTATCGACAAATACCTTTCCAAATTCACCCACCGTGTAACGCTCCTTAAGGGCCTCATAATTGCGGCTATAAAGTTTAGGCGATATGATGCTGACACCTATGCGCTGACCAGCATAGCTAAAGGCCTTAGAGCCAGAAATCATTATAAGGTAGTTGTCTGTATATTTATGTACCGATGGCTGGAAAGGAGCAACAAAAGGATGACTGTAATCCTTACGGAAGTCCATACCGAAATATGCCAAGTCCTCGATTACGATAGTGTCATATTTAGTTGCTAGTCGACCTATGCCCTCAAGCTCCTGCTCTGTTAGGCACACCCACGAAGGGTTGTTAGGATTAGAGTAGATGATATTGCATATATTGCCCACGGCAAGCATTTGCTCTAGCTTCTCCATCAACTTGTCGCCACGATGGTCATACATATCAAAGGACACATATTTCATGCCTAGCACGCGCAGCTGGTCCTTCTGTACAGGGAAACCTGGGTCTATGAAAAGTACTGTATCTTTAGCAGGGTTGCTCTGTCCCGAAACCAAGAATGCAGCATACGCTCCTTGCATAGAACCAACGGTAGGGATGCAGTATTCGGCAGAAGTTTTCAAATCTAGGAAGGCCTCGGCAAAACGCGCCGACTCAACCTTTAGTGGGTCTATACCTGGAAGTGGAGGATAAACCGCTGCAACGCCATTTCTTAGGGCTGCAATCTCGGCCTCGACGCCTATCTGCTCTGGAGCAAGACCAGGGATGCCCATCTCCATATGTATAAAAGAATCTGGCAGGTCGGCCTCAACTCTCTTTGCTACGGTGACAATCTCACGAATGGTAGCCTTACTAAAATCTGGCAGAGCCAACGAATCTATGGCTGCGGTGACCAAGTTAAAATCTATCGGTGTATTTTTCATATCGTATATTCAAGTTATCGAAAGTAGTAATCTATTACAAGAGCCAAAGTTAGCAATTATATTTATTTTTTCGCAATTAAAATTTCACATAGTGTCTAAAACTTAAATTAATTCAGGCTGTTAATTAGCGCAATTTCCACGCATACTGGGCAAGATAAAAAAACAAAAAGTTTAAATTTCATAGTAAATAACAACAATAATAAGGTACAGAATTGTGTTATATAAACAAAGTTATTACCTTTGTAATCAATCTTATTTATAAATATAATGAAAAAATATCTACTTCTAGCATCAATTCTACTGTGTGGTTCACAGATTAACGCACAGTCTTTTTCAGACATCTTCAGCTCATCAACCGTAAAAGACGTCGTAACTTCAGTAACAGGTGGACAGACCCTTTCTCAGGATAACATCTTGGGAGAATGGACCTACCTTAAACCAGCAGCTCAGCTAAACAGCGACAACGTACTAACAAGTGCCGCAGGAACTCTAGCAACATCTGAGGTGGAGAGCAAATTGGAGGAGTATTGTTCTAAGGTCGGCCTTACTGCTAGCACCTTCAAATTCACTTTTGAGTCTGACAACACCTTTACTTGTACTGTAAAAACAAAGAACCTATCGGGTACATACACTATTGACTCTAACAGCAATACGTTGACCCTAAAATTCGGAGTATACAGCACCATCAACCTTGGTTCTATCACTGCTGATGTATCTCTACTGACAGATTCTATGTCGCTACTTTTTCAGGCAGACAGCATACTATCTCTAATCTCAAAGGTATCTTCAATATCTAGCAACAGCACGCTTGAACTACTTAGCAGCCTGTCAGAGCAATATGATGGTCTTATGCTAGGTTTCGAGCTTGAACAAACCGTAGACAACAGCACAGAATCATCTGCATCATCTGCTATCTCTACAATCAAAAACCTTTTCAACTAGACTTTTTTAATACAAAATACAACGAGGGCGGTTCATTTTGGACCGCCCTTTGTTATTTCATATCCTCAGCAAACAGAGGCTTTAGCTTAAGATTTTGCAGCAGAAGAAACACCTTTTGATGATTTTAACTTAAAAAAACAACCTTTTTAGTTATAAATTAGTCATTTAAGTATTTATATATTAATAAAAATAACATATCTTTGCGGACTATTTCAGAGTTAAATCTCTGGATATCACAAAATACAATCAATGAAAAAAGAATTTACTTCAGAAAAAGGAAGGACTTTCCGTCGAGATGACGCACGTCCTTCAAACTTCGACAAAGATCGTCGTAACTCAGAACCACGCAAAAAATCTTTTAATCCAAATTTCGATGACAACAACCGCTTTATAGGTGGTGGTCGCAGCGAAAGACCAAGCCGTGAGGGTGGATTTAACCGTGAAGGTGGTTTTGGCCGCGAGGGCCGCGTAAACCGCGAGGGTGGATTTAATCGTGACAGCCGTCCAAATCGCGAAGGTGGTTTCAGCCGCGAACGCAAATTTGAGCGCACAGAGCGTCCATCATTCAGTCGCGATAACCGCGAGGACAGACCAAGCCGTGAGGGTAGTTTTAACAGAGATGGTGGCTTCAGCCGCGAGGGCCGCGTAAACCGTGAGGGTGGATTTAATCGTGACAGTCGTCCAAATCGTGAAGGTGGCTTCAACCGCGAACGCAAATTTGAACGCACAGAGCGTCCAGCATTTGGTCGCAACAGCAAACCAAATAGAAATAAAGACAACTACCCACGTTTTGACGCCAAGGTATCAGGCGAGATGCGACTAAACCGTTATGTCGCTAACTCTGGAGTATGCTCACGACGTGAGGCCGATGACTTGATTACAGCTGGTCTTGTTTCTGTCAATGGCACTATCGTAACTGAACTAGGCACAAAGGTTAGCCCAAGCGATACTGTTCGCTTCAATGACGAGGTTATCAAAGGTGAAAAAAACGTCTATATACTAATGAACAAGCCTAAGGGTTTTGTAACAACAATAGAGGACCCTCACGCTGAAAGAACCGTTATGGATCTACTTCGTGACGCTTGTACAGAACGCATATACCCAGTTGGTCGACTAGACAAAAACACCATGGGTGTTCTGTTGTTTACCAACGACGGCGATTTGACCAAGAAGCTTACCCACCCTTCATACAACAAAGCTAAAATCTACCAAGTATCTCTAGATCGCGCCATAACTCAGGCCGACATGTTGAAACTTGAGTCTGGCGTTGTTCTTGAAGATGGCGAGATTGCTGCCGACGAGGTTAACTTTGTGGGCGAAACACGCAAGGAAGTAGGCATTGAGATTCACTCGGGCCGCAACCGTATCGTAAGAAGAATGTTTGACTCAGTAGGTTACAACGTAGAGAAACTAGACCGTGTTTACTTCGCTGGTCTTACAAAGAAGAACCTTAAACGTGGCGATTGGCGTTTTCTGACACCACAAGAGGTTATACTACTTAAAAATGGACAATACAGATAATGTATTGAAAATCAGATATCAATAAATCTTAGGCCTGTGATTTACAAACTAAATTGCAGGCCTAAGTTATTTTTATGGCCAAAAGTTTTGAGGATAACAAATTTTAACTTACATTTGTGCCACTTAAACCAGACGATGATCTCTTAGCTCAGCTGGTAGAGCACGACACTCTTAATGTTGGGGTCCAGGGTTCGATCCCCTGAGGGATCACTTTTTTTTAAGGCGCAAGTCGCCAAAAAGACCTGAGAATCAATCGATTCTCGGGTCTTTTTCTTTTCATAAAATAGCGGGCTAGATATTCTTTTTTTGCCAAATAAATAAGGCTATTACCCAAAAAATCACTACCTTGCATTCTATATAACAAAACGAAGATAGCAATGTCAAAAACAATAGTTTGCATAGTAGAGCAGGAGATGATTTTGAACTACCTTTTCATTAAGGAATTGTGCAATAACGAAGATACAGTACTACTGATTTCACAGCAGAAACTCGCGCCACTCGTTGCGCAATTCAAGAAACTATTCCAGCAAACAACCATCGACTCTATCATACTAGCCAAGGACGGTGACGAGGATTTGTGGGACACTATTTGTCGCACCATCCGCTCGCGCTTATCCCGCAGCGAGAATTACGCAGTCAACCTCTCGGGCGGAACCCGCCTTATGAGCATTGCCGTGCAGCAGGTCTTCGAGCGATTCAACTCTCAGTTTTATTTCATGCCCATTGACCGCAACGTTATTATCCACTCACAGATAGATGACAATAACGACAACAATGATGATGAGATAATAGATATTAAACATAGAGTAAGCATAGAAGAATACCTGAGAATAAACGATATTAAATGCACTTATAGCATACCAACGCAGCCAAAGGAATATACCCAGAGTCTACTGACTCTCTTTACAGATAAGCTACTGTCTAATAACGACTACAATATTATAGCAGAACTAAGTAGCAACAATAAAAAATTTGTTGAGTATAGCCAAGTAAGCGGTCTGAGTAAGTTCATACGATATATTGGTTTTGCACCTGAGCAAGAGGGCGGCCTGACAAAAGATGAGATTAAGTACCTAACAGGCGGCTGGTATGAAGATTGTATTTATCATAATGTCAAAGACATGATTTCGCCAGATGACATTGCTACGGGCGTTGTGATTCAGCGCAAGAAAAACCACAACAACGACATAAATGAGCTAGATGTGGTCTTTACCCTTAACAACCGATTATTTGTCATAGAGTGCAAAACGGGTGTTGGCAAGGCCTCCAAGTATCATGATACTGTTTATAAGGCGTGCGCCCTACGTGAGGCCCTGCTTGGAATGCGCTCCAATGCTTATATATTCTCGCTCAACGACGACCCTAATGACCGCCTAAAGATTACCGCCCGCAATATGGATATAGTCTATTGCGACTTCACCTTCTCTACCCAGACCTCAAAGCTAAAGGACCTTTTTAAGGACTCGTAGGGAGGCTGTATGGCGAGGGGTTGTCTAACACTAATAACTCAAACTTTTTTAATACCCCATCCTAGTGGCGCGAGGCGATTGTAGCTTATCGAAGTTAGATACCACCTCCTTGGATATAGTATTACTCTCATAGTCACCCGCAGAGACAATATTACGAATTGTGCGTGCCAACTCTTTCATGGTGCGGGCATTGGCATCTGCGGCACCCGAACCACTGCATAGCCTTGCTATATAACTATACATTATTGTTACGGCATCGGGGCTGAGGCTCAAGTCGTGTTTCTTGAGTTGTGATGATAGTATCGCCATTAGCTCCTCGGCTTTGACCTCGACCGTATGACCTTTTCCCAGCAAGTGCATAGCCTTTAATATCTCGGACAACACTTCGGCCACAGACGATTTGCCAGTACCTGTATTGCCCACAAAACTCCATTTGAGTGGATAGCGTTCAATCTGAGTTGGATTTTTACGGTTCATGGCCCTTGCAAAATCTACAAACTGGTGAATGGCAAGCTTGACTTTGGTAAGTCCCACCATAGCATCCAATCGCTCCAGAGCACCCTCTAGCATATCCTCATCAAAGAGATTCTCGTTTATCATTCGTATCTGCTTATACTCTATTGGAATATCTCGCTGGAGTATACGTTTGAGCTTTGCAGGGTCGCTCTCGCCCTCCAATCGCACGGCCATATTAGGCAACACCTGTGTAGTGATTAGGCGCACCACAAAGCGAGCATTACTAAAGTTGCTATCCTTGAGCTTACATTCCTTGCGAATCAAAGCCTTGACCGCCTCGGCGGCTCCTTTGGTGAAAGTAAGCGAGTTGCGTTTTGCTACGCCCTCGGCAATTTCAAAAAGCTCATCTTCATTATAATCCTCGAAATGGAAGGTGTAAGGGAAACGCCCCCTTAAGACCTGGGTTGATATTCAACAAATATTCCATCTCTTTTGGGTATCCCGCAAGTATCACTATCATATCTATATTCTCTTTGCCAAGAGCGTCGAGCAGAACCTCAACGGCATTCTTACCAAAGTCGTTTCCTGCCTCATCAAAAAGCGTATATGCCTCGTCAATGAACAAGATATTCCCGTGAGATTTATCACGATTGTAGTAGTTGTGGCACAGACATTAATCACAAAGTTGAGAAGGTGTTGAGATCATCGTTATCTACTATGCGTGTGCCGATATTTAATATAAAACAGGTTAATACTATCTATCATGATACCAGCATGAAAAAAGATCTAATCTATTGGATGATTAACCCTTGCAATAGTCCAATAGAGGCGATAAATAGCGATCAAAAATTTTCGATATCTTTGGTGTTGATGTGCGACCAGAACAAACTTTTGAGTATAGTTTCTGTGCCGTCAGAGGACAAAATATATTTTGAAGATCTCGACAAAGGGGTCTTCGTTATTGAGGGTCTTATAAAAAAGCGATTTAATCCACCTGTGAGCTCTCTTTCGGCCATGGCAAAGCCTATTTCTGAAGAAGATCAACAGAAGTATTCTGGCAGAGACAACCCGAATACACATTATTGGCTGGGGTAGGCCTTTGCCTACTCCTCCCTTTTGTTATTAGCCCCAAAGGTAATGGCCAGAGTCAGCGAGGTGACGAGTATTCCAAGTAGGAAACCTGCCCCTTGAGTGTAATCACGTAGGTTAATATCTGTCGCCACGAATAAGATATAGGCGATAACGATATTTGTGAATCCCCATAGAACATTCACCACCGCAGAGGATTTTCCCTTTACAGGTGGCTTTGCAAAGGGCGAATAGAAAGGTTTGCCGTGTACTCCCGGGATAATATGGGGCAGTGAATTTGTTGCGAAAAACCCGAATGCAAACGCAATAATAAAGTCTGTCATTGTTTATATTTAATTATGTTAATTGCTCTGTTCTAAACCAACGATTGCGTTTTGAGTTAATTGTGTAACCCAAACTCCAGTAGAGGAATTGCGCTTTGCTGAAATTAGTAGCTTTAATTCCAAACGTGCCAAACAATGCTTTCATTTGGCAAAGTTCAAAGCTCTTTTTGGTGGTTATAGGCTATCTCATTGTGAGCTATACCTTGAGCATAAGATTTAACTTTGTGACATATATCATCCACAAGGAGTGGGTCAAAAGTCTGCTCTCGATGTTGTTTTTTGCTCTTATTACATTTGCAGCCATTAATATAGACATAGACAATATCGAAGGAGTTACAAGCTCACAGATGTCGAGGATTCAAAATGGAGTTATCTTTATGTCAGGTTTTATAGTGGTGAGCTTTACGGTAGCATTTGGATTTTTCGCAGAGCTTATTCGTAGAGACAAAGCACATAAAGAGCTATTGGCGGAGAAGAATCGAGCGGAGCTTGCTATGTATAAGTCGCAGATAAACCCTCACTTTATGTTCAATACGCTCAACACCATCTACTCTTTGAACTTTGCAGGGTCAGAGCGGACGGGTGATGTGATAATGAAATTCTCTAATATTGTGAGGTATATCTATCAGAACAGCGATAAAGAGAGGGTTCTGATTGTTGATGAGGCGGTATATCTTAACGAATTTATAGAACTCCATACAATGCGACTAAGCAAGACCACAACGGTAGATTTCCACTACGAGATAGATGACCAGAGCGCACAGATACCCTCTATGATCTTTATCACTTTTATCGAGAACGCGTTTAAGTATGGGGTGTCATCATCGCATAAATCATTGATAGAGATATGTTTGACTCTAAAGAATGGAGTGCTATTATTTACAACAGCAAACACTATCTTCCAACGAAACGCCACCTCGTCGGGCATAGGAATCAAAAACTGCGAAAAACGCCTTTCGCTGCTCTATCCCTCTCGATATAGTTTGAAGTGCGGAGAGGTGGAGAGTAATATTTACAAAACAGAATTAAGTATTAAATTATGATATGTATAGCTATTGACGATGAGCCATTGGCACTCTCGCTTATTGAGGGGTATATGCTCCGACACCCAGATATTGAGCTGATGACCTTTACCGATCCTCTGGAGGGGGTGGCGGCTATCAAGGCGCATAATCCAGAGATTGTGCTTTTGGATATTGAGATGAACGAGTATTCGGGCTTGGAGCTTGCTGGCGAGCTCTCGGATGAGTCGCTGCTTATATTCACAACTGCCCACGCTCAATATGCGGTTGATGGG
>JAWXTS010000044.1:0-13877 GCA_044433305.1 Rikenellaceae bacterium
AGCCTCCACACCATAGGCACCGATATTCTGTATAGGAGCAGCACCAACAAAGCCCGGAATAAGGGATAGATTCTCTAGCCCCCACAAGTTATTGTTTACGCTCCATGCCACAAAATCGTCCCACTCGACACCAGCCCCCACTCTAACCTGAGTTTTTGGGCCGCTATTACCTATTATATCTATACTGTTCATTGTGGGGTGAAGTACCACACCTTTATAATTGTCGCAGAACAGAATGTTGTTGGCTCCGCTAACCACCATATATTCTCCGCCTCTACACACATAGGGCGTCTGGGCAAATTTTTCTAGGGTCTCCACACTGTCAACCTCTAAAAAACCTGCTGCCATTACGTCTATACCGAAACTATTTCTCAACTTAAAGTTGGTTTGTATGCCAACGTGGGCACTCTGAAAATCGAAGTCCAAATCCATAACGAAAAATAAATAACAAATATACTTATTTATTTAGGAAGTATAACATTTTTTAAATTCTTTTTATCTTTGATGTAAAAAGTTAATAGATATTGCTTTTAATTCATAAATTTTATTTATATCTTTGACACAAGCAAAGTATTTTTTATGATGAACTAACCTAAAAACCTTATAAATTTATGTTCACAACAGACGATCTACAACAAATCGAATCTTACGGAATAGACATAAAAACCGTAGAAGATCAGATAGATAAATTTTGTAACGGCTTTCCTTTTCTAAATGTCGAAAAGGCAGCGGTCAATGGTGAGGGCATCTTAATTAATGACCAAGCTAAAACCCAAGAACTCATAAACCTTTATCAAAGTAAGGTCAACGACCTTAAGATAGTTAAGTTTATTCCAGCATCTGGTGCAGCCACTCGTATGTTCAAGGACCTATACTCTTTCCTTGATTCTGACAAGATGAATAGTGCCACAGAAACTACTATCGACAAGATACAAAACTTTGCTTTCTACAAATCACTTAAGGCAACACTATCCGAGGAACCTTGTGCTCGTGAGATTATCGAGAAAATAATCGAACCTCAGGGACTAGAGTACGGCTCTCTGCCAAAAGCTCTTATCGAATTCCACAATTATGAGAAAGGTGCACGCACAGCATTCGAAGAACATTTCTGCGAGGGTGCTCAGTATGCCGCATCAAAAGACAATGCCGTAAACCTTCACTTTACAGTATCTCCAGAACACAAAAGTCGCTTTGTGGCCCTAGCCGAGAAAATCACTTCTTCTCTAGAGGCAGCCTATGGAGTTAAATATAATGTCAGCTACTCTGAACAATTAGAGTCTACAAATACAATCGCTGTAAACAACGACAATACTCCGTTCAGAAACTCTGACGGCACCTTATTATTTAGACCTGCTGGCCACGGTGCCCTAATTGCAAATCTAGATGCAATAGATGCAGATCTAATATTTATAAAAAATATAGACAATGTTGCGCCAGATTCACTAAAGGCCGACACTATTAAATATAAAAAGATTCTTGCGGGAACACTGCTCGAAGTTCAAGGCAAATGCTTCGACTACCTTAACAAACTAGATCAAAGTCCTAAATGTGGTAAATTGCTAAAAGAGATTGAAGCATTCATAGAACAAGATCTTATGTATAAGGTATCAAGCGACGTCAAAGAGCTTGAGGGCGAACTACTATCTACGGCACTACGCACCATCCTTGAAAGACCTATACGCGTTTGCGGCATGGTTCGCAACGAGGGTGAGGCTGGCGGTGGCCCATTCTGGGTCCTTAATGGCGATGGTAGCAAGAGCCTACAAATTGCTGAGCCATCACAGATTGCTCCAGACAAAGCACACCTACTTACCGACGGTACTCACTTCAACCCAGTAGATTTGGTTTGCGCAACAAAGAACTACAAAGGCGAGAAGTATGAGCTTCAGAAATATGTAGACCCTCAAACTGGATTTATCTCAGGCAAGTCTAAGGACGGACGCGAGCTTAAGGCTCTAGAGCTTCCAGGCTTGTGGAATGGTGCTATGTCAAATTGGAACACCCTATTCGTGGAGGTTCCTGTATCTACATTTAGCCCTGTAAAATCTGTGGTTGACCTACTACGCCCGCAACATCAATAGACAATAAATAACCAAAAAATATATACAGAAATGGAAAACAAACTTGAGCAATTAACACAGAAGCTCTACAACGAAGGACTTGAGAAAGGACGTTCAGAGGCTGAGGCACTAACCACTGCAGCCAAAGAACAAGCAGCAAGCATCGTTGCAGAAGCAGAAGCAAAAGCAGCAGACATCGTAAAGAAAGCCGTACAAAAGGCTGAAGATACTGCTAAAAACTCTCAGACTGAGATTGCCATGGCAGCACGCCAAGCAATCAACACCCTGAAACAGCAAATCGAAGGAATCATTGTCACTAAAAGTGTTAAGGCAGAAACTAGCAAAATAGCTTCTGACCCAGCATTTATTAAAGACATGCTTATTGCAGTAGCCCAGAACTGGAATAGCCAGTCAGGTGGAAAAATTGAGCTCAAGGCTATGTTACCAGAGAAACAAAAAGCTGGTCTTGAAAAGCTTGTTAGCAGCGCAGTTCAGAAAGAACTTCAAGGTTCAATGGAAATCAACTTTGACGCAGCAACAGCTAGCGGATTCAAAGTTATGCCTAAAGACGGTGGCTTCTACGTTAGCTTTAGCGAAGAGAGCTTCGAGGCACTAATCAAAGAATACCTTCGTCCAGCAGCTTCACAAATGCTATTCGAAACAGCAAAATAACAAGATTATGGCAAAACAATATTATTGCCTTGTTGCCGGTCTAAAAGAATATGCCATTGACGGCGAGAACAAAGGGCTTGAGATAAGCGAGATAAAAGAGGAGATAGCAGAACAGCTATCTAAATCTGATGCGCGCGCAGTTGAGCTACTTTACTCGTTCTACGACATAGAAAATATAATCAACATCATAAAGGGTAAGACAACCTTCAACTCACTAGGTAACTTCTCGCAAGAGCAGCTTACAGAAGAGGTTTCAAAACCCGAGCTTCTACCTAGCTTTATATCAGACATAGTAATAAGCTATGCTAATAAAGACAGCGACGGAGTCAATGACGATTTGGACATAGACCTAAACGACACTATCGAGCGTAACCTGTGGACAGCATACTATAAAGAATGTGCAAAGTCAAAATGTTCTTTCCTACGCAAGTGGGGTGAGTTTGACTTAAACCTTCGCAATATATGTGCCGCCTACACAGCCCGCAAGAGTGGCCTTTCGGCTGCCGATATAGTGGTTGGCAACAACGACATAACTCAAGCGATAGCCAAAAGCTCATCAGCAGACTTTGGCCTTAAAAACGAAATTACTGACCTCGAAAAGCTTATAGCGACACTCGACGACAGCAATATCCTAGAGAAAGAACATCGTCTAGATATGATGCGCTGGAGCGAAGCAGAAGAAATCTCAACTTTCGACTACTTCAATATCAATACCGTTATGGCTTACCTTGTGAAGGTAAATCTTATATGGCGTTGGAAACAACTCGACCGCGAGCGTGGACAACAGATGTTTAATAAACTATTGGGCGAACTCTCAGGCAAGGACATTGTTGAGGCTGCCTCAAAACGTGAAGATTAAAAAACTAAAGATATGAATAATACTACAAAAGGAAAAGTAGTCGGCATTATCTCTAATATCGTTATCGTACAGGTCGATGGACCAGTAAGTCAGAATGAGATTTGCCATGTATACCTCGAGGACATCAAGCTGATGGCCGAGGTTATCAAAATCAATGGAGACAAAGCGTATGTGCAGGTTTTTGACAGCACACGTGGACTAAAAGTTGGCAACGAGGTTATCTTCGCAGGCCACATGCTTGAAGTAACTCTAGGCCCTGGTATTCTATCAAAAAACTATGATGGACTACAAAATGACCTTGAGAAAATGGATGGCCTATTCATCAATAGAGGTAGCACCACAGAGCCTTTCGACTTTGAACAAAAATGGGACTTTACTCCACTTGCAAAAGTAGGTGACAAGGTTACTGCAGGTTCATGGATTGGTGAGGTTAAAGAGAACTGGGTTAGCCACAAGATTATGGTACCTTTCACTGCAAAAGGTGAGTACACTATAACTGAGGTTAGCGCGGCAGGCAGCTACAAAACTACTGACACGATGGCAGTTATCAAAAATGCTGCTGGCGATGAGATTACAGTTACTATGGTTCAGAAATGGCCTGTTAAGAAGACCATTACTGCCTATAAAGATAAACCAAGACCATCACGCGTTATGGAAACTGGTGTTCGCGCTATCGACACCTTCAACCCTATCGCTGAGGGAGGTACAGGATTCATCCCTGGACCATTCGGTGCAGGTAAGACCGTGCTTCAGCATGCCATCTCAAAACAAGCTGATGCCGACCTTATCATCATGATTGCTTGTGGCGAGCGTGCCAACGAGGTTGTGGAAATCTTCGCTGAGTTCCCTCACCTTGACGACCCTCACACAGGTCACAAACTTATGGAGCGTACAACCATCATCTGTAACACGTCTAACATGCCAGTTGCGGCACGTGAGGCTTCTGTATATACAGGTATGGCTATCGGTGAGTACTATCGCGCTATGGGACTTAAGGTTCTTATCCTTGCTGACTCAACATCACGTTGGGCACAGGCTCTTCGTGAGATGTCTAACCGTCTTGAGGAGCTTCCAGGACAGGATGCCTTCCCTATGGACCTTTCATCTATCATCTCTAACTTCTATGCTCGCGCAGGATACGTTATCTTGAATAATGGCCAGAGCGGTTCTATCACCTTTATGGGTACGGTATCACCAGCGGGTGGTAACCTTAAGGAGCCAGTTACTGAGTCTACTAAGAAAGCTGCACGTTGTTTCTACGCCCTATCTCAGGGTCGTGCCGACAGTAAACGTTATCCAGCTATCGACCCTCTAGACAGCTACTCAAAATACTTGGAGTATCCAGAAATCATGGACTATTTGAGCGAGAAGATTGATAGCTCATGGGTTGAGAAAGTGAATAAAGGTAAGACTATCGTTCTACGTGGTAAGGAGGCTAACGAGCAAATCAACATCTTGGGTGATGATAGTGTTCCTGTTGAGTATCACGAGAGATTCTGGAAAGCAGAGCTTATCGACTTTGTTATCTTGCAGCAAGATGCCTTTGATGACATTGATGCCAACACACCTATCGAACGCCAGAAATACATGTACGACATGGTTATTGACATCTGCGAGAAGAAGCTATCGTTTATCGACTTTGAGGACTGTGTAAACTACTTCAAGAAACTGATAAACACGTTCAAACAGATGAACTATGCTGAATTTAATAGCGACAGATTTAACGACTATCGCAAACAGATTGACGAACTCGTGGCAACAAAAGCCGCATAGATTATCATAATTATGGAGACAAAAGCATTTCAAAAGATATATACCAAAATTGAGAACATCACCAAAGCCACAGTAACACTTCGTGCTGAGGGCGTGGGCAACGATGAGCTTGCAACAGTAGGCGGACAGTTGGCACAGGTGGTAAAAATTGGTAATGGAGAGGTTACTCTTCAGGTGTTTGCCGGTACCGAGGGTATCGCAACAAATGCTGAGGTTATCTTCCTTGGCGAACCACCAAAATTGAAAGTCGGAGACCAGCTTGCAGGTCGCTTCTTCAACGCCTATGGCCAACCTATGGAAGGTGGCGTTGGCATCGAGGGCGAGGAGCGCGAGATTGGTGGACCTACGGTAAACCCTTTCCGTCGTATTCAGCCATCAGAGCTTATCGCAACTGGTATCGCTGGTATCGACCTTAACAACACCATCGTTTCTGGACAGAAGATTCCATTCTTTGCTGACCCAGACCAACCTTACAATCAGGTTATGGCAATGGTGGCACTACGTGCTAAGGCAGACAAGATTATCTTGGGTGGTATGGGTATGACCAATGACGACTTCCTATATTACAAACAAGTATTTGAGAACGCCGGAGCATTGGACCGTATCGTCAGCTTCGTAAATACTACTGACAACCCACCAGTTGAGCGTCTGTTGGTTCCAGATATGGCACTTACAGCAGCCGAGTACTTCGCAGTGGACAAAGGCGAGAAGGTTCTAGTTCTTCTTACCGACATGACACTATACTCAGATGCCCTTGCCATTGTAAGTAACCGTATGGATCAGATTCCATCTAAAGATAGTATGCCAGGTTCATTGTACTCTGACCTTGCAAAAATCTATGAGAAAGCCGTGCAGTTGCCAAATGGCGGTTCTATAACTATTATCGCAGTTACTACCCTATCAGGTGGAGATATCACTCACGCGGTGCCAGATAATACAGGTTATATCACCGAGGGTCAGTTGTTCCTACGTAACGACTCTGACACAGGTAAGGTTATCGTTGACCCATTCCGTTCATTGTCACGTTTGAAACAGCTTGTTATCGGTAAGCAAACTCGCGAGGACCACCCTCAGGTTATGAATGCCGCAGTACGTCTATATGCTGATGCTGCAAGTGCTAAGACAAAACTTGAAAATGGTTTCGACCTTTCAGACTATGACGAGCGTACTCTATCTTTCGCTAAGGAATACTCAGAGGCGTTGCTTGCTATTGACGTAAATATTGACGTTACCGAGATGCTTGACACAGCTTGGAGACTATTCTCTAAGTACTTCAAACAAAGCGAGGTAACAATCAAGGATACACTGGTTGAAAAATACTGGCCTAAAAACTAATTTGCATAATGGCTATCAAGTTCCAATATAATAAGACATCGCTCAACGATCTAGACAAGCAACTTAAGATTCGTACGCGTGCGCTCCCAACCATCAAAAGTAAGGAGTCTGCACTACGTGTGGAGGTTAAGAAAGCTAAGGATTCTGTCGAGCAGTACAATGAACGTATCGACGAGCTAGTAGCGCAATACGACTATATGGTCGCGCTATGGGGTGAGTTCGATAGGGAGCTGATAGGGGTTAAAGATGTTGTTCCTACTCTTTCGAAGATTGCCGGAGTTAAAATTGCTTCGCTAAAAGAAATCATCTTCGAGCAAAAAGAATATGACATGTTTAGCTATCCTGTATGGACGGCAGACGGCATAGCTCTACTTAAAGAGCTAGCTAAAGAAGGTATAGAACGTGAATTTCTACTTCACAAGACAGCCCTTCTTGATAGAGCCCGTAAGAAAACTACTCAAAAGGTGAACCTCTACGAAAAGGTACAAATACCTGGATATGAGGACGCTATACGTAAAATCAAACGTTTCTTAGAGGATGAGGAAAACCTTTCTAAGTCATCTCAGAAAATCGTTAAAACAAGACACAGTCAACAAGAAGAGGAGGGCGCGCTATGATAGTACCAATGACAAAATACACTTTTGTAGCCTACCACAAGAATCATCGCGATTTTGTAGAGTCACTACGCGAGCTGGGACTTGTCGACATCACCTCACGTGACTGGGAGCCTAGCGAAGCTGACCGCGCAATGATGAGCGAGATTGAAGCTCGACGTGTTGCCGTTGAACGCTTGAAGGAAATGGCCGCTGAAGCAACTAACACAGCCTCAGCAACTCAGTTTACAGACGGTGACCAAGCATACGCCTACTATAAAGAGAAAGCAGCAAGCTATGATAACCTTGTGGCCAAGCACGCAAGCTTCGTTAAAGACAACACAGACAACAAAGTCTGGGGTGACTTCAACACTGAGCTAGCTAGCAACCTAACGGCAAAAGGCATCGAACTACGCTACTTTAGCTGTTATGCCAAGGAGTTTGAATCAAACATAGAAGCTTGGAATCAAGAGTATCTAGTTGAGGAAATCTCTCGCGCAGAGGGCATGGTGTTCTTCGTAATTGTTGCAAGTGATGCACAAATTATACAAATCAACGCTCAGGAGCTTAAGGCACCAGCTATCAGCTACTCAGACGGTTTGAAAGAAATCACTCTGCTAGAGGCTCAGATAGCACAAGCCAAAGACGAGCTTGAAGCGTGTATAAGTGCAGTTGATATGGTTGAGCAATCACGTCTAGCTTTGGCGTCTAACCTACACTTGAATCAAGCCGTTAGTGGTGGCGAGGAGAGTGCAGAGGGTAAGCTTATCGTAACAGAGGGCTTTGCCGAGCGCGAAAACAGCGACAAGGTCGACACGATGCTTGACGGCAGCGAGGTATTCTATATCAAAGAACTGCCAACCCCAGAGGATGAAGTTCCAGTGCTACTTAGAAATAATAAGTTCGCTCGACTATTCGAGATGATTGGAGCATTCTACTCTCTACCAAAATATGGTACTATTGACTTGACACCTTTCTTTGCACCATTCTACATGCTATTCTTCGGATTCTGCTTGGGCGATGGTGGCTACGGACTAATCTTCGTAGGTGCAGGTATCTACTTGCTACTAAAAGGAGGCGAAAGCATGCGTCAGGCGGCGTGGATAACAACGCTATGCGGTGCAACAACAGTGCTCTTTGGAATACTTACAGGTGCATTCTTCGGAGTGTCCCTAGGCGAGGTCTCAGCCTTTGCCAAGTTCAAGGACTATTTCATGGACTCGAACCAGCTGTTCAACCTAGCCCTAGGCATAGGTATGGTACAGATACTATTCGGTATGGTAATCAAGGTAGTTGGTATATGCAAGATGTACAGTCTTAAGTATGCTTTCTCAACCATAGGTTGGATTATCGTATTGTGTTCTGTGGTTGGTGCAGCCCTACTTCCGGGTATGGGTGTCGAGGCCTACTCTATGTCTTCGGTTCCATTCTACATCACACTTGGACTAGGACTATTTATGATGTTGTTTATGAATAGCCCAGGTAAAAATCCATTTATGAACCTTGGAGCAGGACTTTGGAATACCTACAACGACCTTACAGGATTTATGAGCGACATACTTTCGTACATACGTCTGTTCGCTATCGGTCTATCAGGCGGTATTCTGGCAATGGTATTTAACCAGCTGGCATTCGGACTTAGTCCCGACATACCAGTAGTAAAACAAATTTGTGTGGTACTTATACTACTTATCGGTCACGGCATCAACCTATTTATGTCAGCCTTGAGTTCGTTTGTACACCCACTACGTTTGACTTTCGTCGAATTTTACAAAAATGCAGGTTTCGAAGCAACACAACGTGCTTTCAACCCGCTAAAAAAAGAATAACAAATTAAATTTTTAACTAACAAAAATAACTTTATTATTATGACACCAATTCTTTTAGCCTATATTGGCGTAGCACTAATGGTCGGTCTTGCAGGTATCGGTAGTGCTTATGGAACAACAATCGCAGGTAATGCAGCCGTAGGAGCAATGAAGAAAAACAGTAGTGCTTTCGGTAACTACATGATCCTAGCAGCGATGCCAGGTAGCCAGGGACTTTACGGTTTCGTAGGTTACTTCATGGTTCAAGGCTTGCTTACTCCAGAGATTACAATAGCTCAAGCAGCTGGTATCTTCGGTGCAGGTCTTATCATGGGTATCGTAGGTTTGTTGAGTAGCGTTCGCCAAGGACAAGTTTGTGCAAACGGTATCGCAACAATCGGTAACGGTCACAACGTATTTGGTAACACTTTGATTTTGGCTGCCTTCCCAGAGTTGTATGCTATCCTTGGTGTAGCTACTGTATTCTTGGTAGGTCAAACACTAGTTTAAGAAATACACAAACATTAAATGGCAGAGAAAAGGTCTTTTAGAGATAGCGTAGCATCTTTTGACTCTATATCTAAGAGTATTAATTCTGGTAATTATGCACCTATTTATCTGCTTATGGGTGACGAGGATTATCACATTGACAGGCTCAGTGCCATGCTAGAAAACAATATTCTGGACGAAGCTCAAAAGAGTTTTAATCAGATTATTGTATATGGCAAGGACTCTGACTCGGGCAACATCATGGATTTGGCACGCCAGATGCCTATGATGGGTGGCAAGCAAGTGATAATAGTCAAAGAAGCTCAACAGCTGAGCAAGTTTGAGAACCTCGCCACGTATGCCGCTAAACCTCTTGATTCGACAGTTCTGGTTTTGTGCTACAAGACTAAGGGTGTCGACAAGAGGCTTACGGTATATAAAAACATAAAAAAGAATGGAGTTGTGTTCGACTCTGTGGCACCACGAGACTATGAATTTGAGGGATGGCTCGGCAAATTCATAAACTCTAAGGGCTGCGCAATAGAACCTAAGGCTCAGGCCATGCTTATGGAGCATGTGGGCCTAAACATTCCCAAAATATCGGGCGAGATAGATAAGCTTCTGACTTATCTGCCTGAGGGGACAAAAAATATCACCGCCGAGCATATAGAAAATAATATCGGCATCAGCAAGGATTTTAATATCTTTGAGCTAACCAGAGCACTTTCTGAGCGCAACAGTGCGCGTGCCATGTTTATTGCTGACCACTTTGGTCGCAATCCCAAAGATTATCCGTTTGCAAGAACTATTCCAGCACTCTTCAATCATTTTCAGCGCATCTTTATTGTGGGCTACTGTCGTTGGGCAGCATCAAAAAAGCAAAACCCACAACCTATGCCAAGCGATATGGAGCTTATGCGCAAGCTAAAACTCACCTCTACCTACTTTGTAAATGAGTACAAGAAAGCCTCTACACTCTACCCTAACAGCAAGATTTTTGCAATCATAGGGTTGATTCGTGAGTATGACCTAAAGAGTAAGGGTATTGGTGGCGGTTCGTCTAGCGATGGAGAGCTACTTCAAGAACTACTGCTCAAGATATTCGTCATGTAAGAATATCTCAACGGGGAATCAAAGATAAACACCACAAATATAATCTCACAAAAAAAAGCAGCGATACTTTCATATCACTGCTATTCTTATTTTATGCGTTGATTAAGAGACTATTGAATCTTCTTAACGTTCTTAGCAACATCTTGTTGTAGTTGGTTCTTTCCTATTGTAAACTCAACTGTGTCACCCTCTTGCAAATCTTCAAAATCTCCATCAAGATCTAGAGCATGGAAGAAAAGATTATTATTTGGGTAGCGGATAAATCCGAAGTTGTTCTTTAGACTAAAAATCTCGCTTGTTTCAACCTCACCATCAGAATAGTCAGAATCACCAGATCCTAGACCTTCTACATTTATATTGATAGAAGGTACACGCTCTAGGTTGGCACCACCGATAAATACACGTTCGATAACTGGATCTTCGTTTGCCAAACCTTCTTCAATCTCGTTGTGCATAGCAAGAGGATATTGAGCAAGCTGGATAAGTTCGACAGAGGTACGAGTAACAACCTTAGAACCATCCTCGTTGGTATAGTCAAACTCCCAACCTAGCAACATAACTTTAACACCTGCGGCATTAAGTTTACGAAGCAAAGGCACATAGTCTGTATCAGAAAGGATAAGTACCGCAATGTCCATTTTGCCCTCCATAGCTAGAGAGTAAGCCTCTAGAGACAACCACACATCTGTGCCACGCTCCTCGCGACGGCCAGAAACATTACGAAGTGGAAGGTAGTGAGTATTGATACCCTCAGACATCAGCACGTCATCGAATACACGATCGTTATATAGTTGATTTCCACGCTGAGAGGCATCCATAGCGTTAAGGCGTCCACGGAAGTAGTGAGCCTCACTAATTAGAACCTGATCCAAAGAGAGATTTTCTTCCTTAGCGATGCGGTGTCTAACGAAGTTATGAAGTCCATTGATGCTCAAGCGGCTACGCTTAGCGTGACTATAATTGTAATAATTTGAAGTATGAAGCAAGAAGTTGCCATCATAGAATACAGCCACTTTAAGTGGCCCCATGTGTTTGTTCATGTCTGTCCCTGATTTTATAGGTTATTTAATATTTTTACAAAACTATAAAAAGTTTTTGATACAACGAAAATTTCAAGATACTTATTGTATGCGTTTTATACAAATTTGTTTGAAAATAGCATTATTTTAAAAGATTTTCAATATTTAAACTTCTAGAAAACAAGATATTGCGCTTTTTTAAAAAAAATTAAATATTTTTCTCTTTTAATTTGTATTTTGAATATAGCGACAAAAACGCATGTTTTTTATTCTTGCATACTGTATGATAAAAAACACAAAACATATTAATTATACTTAACCTTTTTTGTGCAATCTTCTGGCCATAACCATTTAAATTCACTCTGGGCATGAAAAATATATAGCTTAGCGGCGAATTTCTCAACAAATTTAAGTTTAATGTAATATTATAACTACCTTTGGACAAAATTAAATCGAGAATGAAAACAGCAGATTGGCCAGCAATATCAACAACTAAGGTACTACTTATAGGCGAGAACTCAACTCTTCAATGGAAAGACGAAGTTTTAGAGCACGCCATGTTCCTAGACTACTACTTTAACCACCCACCCTACGACTTGGGCGAGAGAAGCCGATATAGCGAGGCCAAGACTATTTTTGATACCCTATCCGAGATTACCTCTGGGCAGTGTCGCGCCGAGCAGGTGCACGGAACGCTGCTATCAAACGACATGCTGACACGTCCACCCAAGGGCAAGCACCTTCTGATTCCAGAGAAGCAGGCCAAGGAGGGCATAATACATATCAAGAGCCTACTCAAACGCTACCCTAGCATAGAATATATTTTCGTTATGGGTCTTCAAACAAACTACTATCTCCAGAAGTTTGGGTTCTACAACTGTGGGGATATGACAGAAAGCTTTGTTAAAGGTGCCGAACCTCGTCGCATAGGACTAGATCCTTTCGAGCCTTTCTACCAGCCAGTTAACGCCAAGCCTTTTAGAGAGGTGTGTTTCAAGAGATATGCAGCAGCCGAATATCCTAATGTAGAGGTTATCCCCATCCTACCTGTCAAGAGCTACCCTATGTCAGAGGTTGAACTTAAGAACTTTGGGGCAAACTTCAGCACGCTTAAGGAGAGCTTTAAAGCCAAGGAGTAAACCATGAGAGCACCTAGCAACAAGGGGGAGCTGCACCCAAACAACAGACATAAAGGCAGATATGACTTTGCCCAACTAACCAAGGCCTACCCCTCTCTAGAGCAGTTTTTGATTGCTGGCAGGGACAATGGCACAACGATAAACTTCTTCGACGACAAAGCAGTAAGGGCACTCAACACAGCCCTGATAATCTATCACTATGACCTTGAGTACTGGGAGCTGCCAGCTACGGCACTGACTCCTGCCATACCATCACGTGCCGACTACATACACTACCTAGCTGAGCTTGTTGGTAAGAAGAAGTCGGGCACGGTGCGCTGTTTGGATATTGGCGTTGGAGCCAACTGTATCTACCCCATCATAGGCAGCAAGGAATATGATTGGAACTTTGTTGGTAGCGACACAGAGATAGACTCGATAAGCAACGCCCAGAAGATCATAGACAACAACACTAGACTAGGGGGTAAGATTGAGCTAAGACACCAGAATAATAGCAAGGCGATATTTGAGGGCATAGTAAAACCTGACGAGTACTTCGATATGTGCATGTGCAACCCTCCGTTTCATAGCTCGGCAAAGAGTGCCATGGAAGGCTCACAGCGTAAGTTGCGTAACCTCAAAGGCGGCAATAACGCTAAGGCGACACTCAACTTTGCGGGAGCGGCCAATGAACTGTGGTGTGAGGGTGGCGAACGTGGTTTCATCACCAAGATGATAGACGAGAGCATAGGGCTACGCACAAACTTCAGGTGGTTCACATCTCTGGTATCCAACGAAGACAACTTACCTGCACTAGAGCGACGACTAGCCAAGGCACGCGTCTTTGAACACAGAATAATAAACATGGCCCAAGGCAATAAGCGCAGCCGTATCTTGGCGTGGCGATATTAACAACAACTGATTTATGTGGCAGACAGGATTTATAACAATAGCATTACTAGTTGTATCAAACATATTTATGACCTTTGCATGGTATGGGCATCTTAAGTTGCAGCAAAGCGGACACAGCACCTCGTG